>NZ_JBKQBJ020000013.1:0-190752 GCF_046825355.2 Flavobacterium sp. C3NV
AAATACGTTCCGTTAATAAAGAAAAAAGGTGTAATATCACTAATATATTTTTCACCTGATTTTGACAATAAATTTTGTAACATTGATAAAATAAAGAAAAACGGGTTAAAATCATCTGGAAATGATATTAGTTTTAAAATTAATATTAGTTTTAAAAATAAAGGAAAAAAATATTTTAGAGGTTACATCGAAGAGCATTTTTATGAAGACACAAATAATAAAGAAGTAGTTAATCATAAAACTAGAAAAGTTTATATTGATATTCCAATTATTGTTAACTAGCTAATAAGCCCCGCTTCCCGAAGTGTTCTCATGAAAAGCTGCGCAAATGTCTCTGACTTTGCGCAATTTTTTTTGTCTAATGAATCTTATATCTAATAAAAGTCTCCCGACTTTTCACTGTAAGTTTTCTAAAAATATTTTTTGTAAGATAAAAACGATTATTTTTATACGAATGAATCTTACATCTAATAAAAGTCTCCCGACTTTTTCAAAAAAAAAGCGCCAGATTTCTCTGATATTTTCTATTCTAATATTCTTAATTAGAGTCTCAATTCTATAAAAAAAACTTAGTGTCTTGGTAGAAAAAAAATATCTCAATCGAATTAATTTACAACAGATTCTAGTTGTTCATTTTTAGAAAAGTTAAGTTTTCCAACTTCGTTGAGAAATTCAGGATCAAATTCAGTATACGCCCGAAGTGTATATTTTTCATCTCTTTTTTGCATTACAAAACGAATTTTCTGTACCATTAACCAAATAGGTTCGTATCGTTTGTGTCCTAACAAATATTGTATTTCTAAAATAGAAAATTTTCTTTTAGAGAGTGTCATTAGTTCAATACAAATCATCCAGTATTTAAGAGGTAAATTAGAGTTTTCCATCACTGTTCCGGAACGAAGACCAATTCTGTTTTTGCATTTCCTGCATTGAAATTTTAAATCAGATTTTCTGAAGGAATGGGTATTATTTGCGCATTTCTTGCAAATCAAACCATTTTTTAAACGCTTGTTTTTAAATTCTTCAATGCAAATTTCTTCATTTGGGTATTTTTCGAAGTACTCTCGTAATTCCATTTAGGGCTATTTTCTTTTACCGAATAAATATAGATAAATGAATTAGGCATGCAAAGAAAGAGCATAAATAAAAAAGAGAATATTCAAAAACGAATATTCTCTTTTTAAAATTTATATAAAATACAATTACAATTTTTCTGCTATTTCTTTTTTGTATTTATTCAGGATAGATTTTGTCATCCCTAAATTAGCTCTTGTAGAATCTACAGCTAAATAAATAAAATATTCTCCATTATCAGAAACGTCAATAATGTGAATTTGAGAAGTTAGGGTAATCATTACATTATCAACAGCCTGTCCTTGCAAATTTAATGCTTTTATAGCATTCATTTTTGCTTTAACAACTTCAAGATTAAATGCAGAGGCCAATTCAGGATCGAAATCGCTTACCACAGATTGTGAATAATATGACATTCCACTTTTGATTTCAGCTACAGAAACTGCGATAAAACCGGGTACATTTTTTTTTAGATCTTCTCCAAACTGTTTTAAAAAATCAGACATAGTTTTTAGTTATTTTAGGGTTTTGAAATCCTTTATGATGGATTTTGGGCAAAAATATAGATATGATTCTATTTAGTTATCCGCAATACGTACCTAAACTTATTTTTTTCTTAGCAATGTTTTCTTAGTTAAATAGTTTGTGAGGTTAGTATGATAGTAATGAAATTTAAAAAATCTATTTTCTTAAAAGGATTTACTTGAAAAGCTAAACAAATGCCTCATACTTTGCGCAATTTTTTTGTTCTAATAAATCTTAAATCAAATAAAATTCTCCTGATTTTTTTAAAAAAAAAGCCCCAGATTTCCCTGAAGCTTTCTACTTTAATACATAATTAGAATCTCAATTCTATAAAAAAAACTTAGCACCTTAGCGTCTTAGTGGCAAAAAAACTAAATAGAATTTCGATCAATAAAATTAAACGGCACTTTTACCTGTCCTTTTTCTTTATTCAGAATCATTCGGGCGGCAGTTTCCCCCATTACATTAAAATCGGTAGACATAACGGTTATCCCCAATAACTCTTTCAAAGGCGTATCATTATACGAAATCACGCCAATATCCTTACCCAGAGTAAATTTTTCATCGCGAATTTGTTTCATTAAATTCACCAAATCCGATTCTTCGATGGTGATAAATAAATCCCCTTTTTTAAGAATCATATCGTCGTAGACTTCGCTTAGAATTTCAAAATTGATTTCATGCTCTACACAAAATTTTCTAAACCCATGCAAAATTCTGCGCGGATACGGATAAACCGCTTTGTCAGGATAGACAAGAATTAGTTTTTCGTATTTTGTTATTTTGGCAAGACCTTCCTTTAAGGCGTTATAAATATCATTTTCAAAATCCTGATAAATCTTGATGATTTCGCCCTGCATCCCCAGTTTGATATTATCCATTAAAACAAGTTTGTCCTCTGGTATATTCTGGATCGCTTTCGCAACTTCATCAGTAAAACTAAGGTGTTTTAATTCATCGGTTTTAAAATGCGTTGTAATCACATAATAATCATAAGCACCTTCAAATTTATCCAGTAAGTTCAAAAACAAGGTTTCGTCGCAGTGGTAAATATGCAGATCAGTATGCGCATTTGCTCCAATTGTATTGATAAATGAGTTGTAAGTCTTCATTTTATAAGCACTAAGCTTATTTAACACAAAGAGGATATTTACCTTAGATTCCAGTTTAGTTCGGGTAATATAATATCCTTTTCCTCTTATAGAAGAAATGATTTTTCGCTCTTTTAGAATATTATAGGCCTTTTCGACAGTATCTCTCGACATATAAAACTCTTCGCTAAAGCTATTTATAGAAGGTATTTTTTGATTTATTTTTAAGTTTCCGTTGGCAATATTCTGCAGGATCGAATCTACAATTTGTTTGTATTTAGGAATCCTGGACTCTTCATCTATTTTAATTAATTTAATCATTTTTTAAGTCTTGTAAATTATGCAGCAATAAGTTACGATTTAATTTTGAGTTATAATTTGTGCAAAAAAAGTTTTAGCCTAAAACGGTAAAATAATTCAGTCCGGTACTTTTCTCACAAAGGCTTTCAAATTAAATAAGGGTTGTTGTATGTTTTTGCTGATTTGTATGTTTAAGGCAAATTGAGGATATAATAATTACGAAATCGATTGCTAAAATAGAAATTTTAAATTTATATTTCCAATAATATCGGGCAGTTGTTTGTAATAATCTTCAGTTTTAACATAAATAACAAAACTATAAAGGATAGTACAGGACAGTTTTCTTTTTTACATTCTATTATTTTACAAAACCAATTTAACTATCAAATTAACCAAAAACTAAATTATTAATGGAATCATTATTAGGAATCATTTTTCATTCTATCGGAGGATTTTCTTCAGGTAGTTTTTATATGCCATTTAAAAAAGTAAAAGATTGGGCTTGGGAAAGCTACTGGATCGTGGGAGGATTTTTCTCCTGGCTAATAGTACCGCCCATTGCTGCCTATTTAACGATTCCAAATTTTGTCGATATTATTGTAACAGCATCGCCAACCATAAAAGCATTCACCTTTTTGATGGGATTAATTTGGGGAGTTGGCGGATTAACCTACGGCTTGGGAGTTCGCTATTTAGGAATGTCTTTAGGAAACTCTATTATCCTTGGATTTTGTTCTGCTTTTGGTGCCTTGGTTCCGTCTGTTTATTACGATTTATATCCAACAGAAGGTAAAATTTCGTTTACCGATATGCTTTCAAATCCAGGCGGACGTCTTGTTCTGGCAGGAGTTTTAGTTTGTCTTATAGGAATTGCCATTTCCGGAAAAGCAGGAATTTTAAAAGAAAAAGATTTTGCAACAGGACACGAGGACAAAGACAAAGATTTTAGTTTAGTAAAAGGTTTAATTATCGCCGTTATTTCGGGAATTCTGAGTTCGTTTTTTAATTACGGAATCGAAGCTGGAAAACCAATGGCAGAAACCGCAGTAAATTATGGCTGTAATCCGTTATTCCAAAACAATGTGACCTATATAGTTTTGATGTGGGGAGGTCTTACCACCAACTTTATCTGGTGCATGTACCTTAATTTCAAAAATAAAACTTTCTCAGATTATACCAATACCAAAACGCCAATTGCCAGAAACGTCCTTTTTTCGGGTATTGCAGGAACGATGTGGTTTTTACAATTTTTCTTTTACGGAATGGGAGAAAGCAAATTAGGAAACGGCGCAAGTTCATGGATTTTGCACATGGCAACCATTATCCTCACGGCAAATTTCTGGGGCTTTTATCTTAAAGAATGGGCAGGAGTTTCTAAGAGAACACTTAGAACTTTTGGTTGGGGAATTGCACTGATCATGCTATCAATTGTTTTAGTTGGAATTGGAAACTCATTATAAACATACAAACATAACATAACAACAATGTCGAATATAAATATAAATAATATGACTTTTAAGCATGTAAGCTATCTTTGGGATGACGCTAAGGCAGCAGCATTGGCAGGAGATGAAGTAGCGCTTTTCATTTATCGATCTAATTTATTAGGGGCCGATTTAAGACTGACAAACTATGGCGGTGGAAACACGTCGGTAAAAATTACCGATAAAGATCCGTTAACCGGAGAAACCTCTGAAGTAATGTGGATTAAAGGTTCTGGTGGAGACATTGGTACATTGACAAAATCGGGTTGTGCGGCACTTTATCTGGATCGTCTTCGCAATCTTGAAAATGTATACAGAGGAATAGAATTCGAAGACGAAATGGTCGAATTATTCAATCACTGTATTTTCGATTTGGCTTCAAAAGCACCTTCTATAGATACGCCTTTACATGGTTTTTTGCCCTTCAAACATATCGATCACTTACATCCTGATGCGGCAATTGCAATCGCTGCAGCCAAAGACGGAGCTAAAATTACCCACGAATTATTCGACGGCGAAATTGGCTGGGTAGGATGGCAGCGTCCTGGTTTTGACTTAGGGCTTCAGTTAAGAAGCTGTCTGGAAGAGGCAGAGAAAAAAGGAAAAAAATTGCGTGGTATCATGTTAGGTTCTCATGGTTTGTTTACCTGGGGAGATACTGCTTACGAAAGTTATGTAAACACACTTGAGGTAATCGAGAAATGTGCTGAATATTTAGAAAGTAACTACGGAAAAAAACGCGCTGTTTTTGGAGGTAAAAAAATAGACAGTCTTCCTGAGGCTGATCGTAAATTAAAAGCGGCAAAAGTAGCACCAATTCTTAGAGGTTTCTGTTCATCAGAACGTCAAATGATTGGACATTATACAGATGATGCAAGAGTTTTGGAATTCATTAATTCTAATGATTTATCAAAACTGGCTCCACTTGGAACTTCTTGCCCGGATCACTTTTTACGTACCAAAATAAGTCCTTTGGTTTTAACCTTAGAACCAAACGAAGATTTATCAGATGTTGATGCGATCAAAGCAAAATTAACACCTGCTTTTGAAGCGTATCGCACCATGTACAAAGACTATTATAGTGCTTGCAAAAAGTCGAATTCGCCTGCAATGCGTGACCCAAATCCGGTGGTGATTTTATATCCGGGAGTTGGTATGTTTACGTTTGCCAAAGATAAAACAATGGCTCGTTTGGCATCAGAATATTATATCAATGCAGTCAATGTAATGAAAGGTGCCGAAGCAGTTTCAGAATATACTTCGTTGCCACATCAGGAAGCTTTTGATATTGAATATTGGTTGCTTGAAGAAGCCAAACTACAGCGTATGCCAAAACCTAAAGCACTTTCAGGAAGAGTAGCTGTAATTACAGGTTCTGCCGGCGGAATTGGTAAGGCAATTGCTAAAAAGTTTGCTCAGGAAGGCGCTTGTGTGGTCATCAACGACATCAACGAAGAACGTTTAGAACAAGCTACAGCTGAGTTTATTAAACTATTTGGTAAAGATGCCGTGGCAAGTACATTACTAAATGTAACAGACGAAAAAAGTACAGAAAAAGCATTAGACGAAGCTTCATTAGCTTTTGGAGGTGCAGATATTATAGTAAACAATGCAGGAATTAGTATTTCTAAATCTATTGCAGAACACACCCTTGAAGAGTGGGACAGATTGTATGATATTTTGGTAAAAGGACAATTTATTGTTTCGAAAGCCGGAATCGAAGTCATGCGCAAACAAGGATTTGGCGGAGACATCGTAAACATTGTATCTAAAAATGCAGTTGTTGCGGGTCCAAATAATCCGGGTTACGGTTCAGCCAAAGCAGCTCAGGCACATTTAACCCGTTTGATGGCAGCTGAATTAGGTGCCGATAAAATTCGTGTAAACACAGTAAATCCTGATGCAGTAATCTCAGATTCTAATATTTGGTCTGGTGGCTGGGCAGAAGGTCGTGCAAAAGCATACGGTATAACGGTTGCTGAGTTACCGGCGTATTATGCAAAACGTACGTTACTAAATGAAATTATATTGCCGGATGATATTGCAAACGCTTGTTTTGCATTCGTTGGCGGTTTGCTGGACAAATCAACAGGAAACGCCCTGAATGTAGACGGCGGAGTATCAATGGGCTTTTACAGATAGATAGTTTAAGTTTTTAAGTTTGTTTAAAGCAAAAGTGGTTTTTTGTGGTCTAACGTTCGATATCATTCGGACGTTAGATTTTTTTAGACATAACTGCCTGCAAAAATGAACAAATAGCATAAAAGATTAAAGTTAAACCAGAGTTCAATTTATATAATTTTATATATTGTAATCTCTATTAAAAGATAAAATAATATGTTAATCGGATCAAACAATATCGCATCTCACAACGACGATTTATTAAAAAAACATCAAAATAAATTTGCCTTTACAGTATCAGAAATTGGTGATACAGAATCTATTATTCAAAAATTGATCGATTTTCAAATCGCGATTCCATCTTGGGCTTTAGGAACAGGAGGAACACGTTTTGGTCGTTTTGCAGGAGGTGGAGAACCACGTTCTATCGAAGAAAAAATCGAAGATGTAGGTTTGCTTCATGCTTTAAACAATGCTTCAGGAGCGATTTCTTTACATATTCCGTGGGATATTCCACAGGATTATAAAGCCATAAAAAGTCTTGCCGCACAACACAATTTAAGATTTGATGCAATGAATTCGAATACCTTTCAGGATCAGGCAGGTCAGGACAATTCGTATAAATTTGGATCATTACAAAACGTAAACAAAGCAGTTCGCAAACAAGCAATTGCTCATAATATAGAAGTTATCCAGCACGGAATCGAATTAGGATCAGAATCACTAACAATTTGGTTAGCCGATGGATCTTCTTTTCCAGGTCAATTAAACTTTAGAAAAGCGTACCAAAATACATTAGAAAGTTTAGAAGAAATCTACGATGCATTACCTTCAAACTGGAAACTATTTTTAGAATACAAATGTGCAGAACCTAATTTTTATTCCACAACAGTGGCCGACTGGGGACAATCGTATTCGTATGTTAAAAAATTAGGAGACAAAGCACAAACTTTGGTCGATTTAGGACATCATTTACCCAATGCCAATATCGAGCAAATCGTTTCTTTATTATTGATGGAAGAAAAACTGGGAGGTTTCCACTTTAATGATTCAAAATACGGAGATGATGATTTAACTGCCGGAGCTTTAAAACCTTATCAATTATTCTTGATTTTTAATGAATTAGTAGAAGGAATGGACGCTCGCGGAATGAATCACGCCAAAGATTTAGGCTGGATGATTGATGCTTCTCACAACATAAAAGATCCTTTAGAAGATTTATTACAATCTGTAGAAGCCATTATGATTGCATATGCCCAGGCTCTTTTGGTAGATAGAAAAGCATTAGAAAAAGCACAGGAAGAAAATGATGTTGTAAAAGCACAGGAAATCCTTCAGGACGCTTTCCGTACAGATGTTCGTGCATTGGTTGCAGAAGCTCGTTTGCGTTCCGGAGCGGCATTAAATCCGGTGGAATTGTACAGAAGTCTTTCTGTTAGAAAAAATCTAATTGGTGAAAGAGGATTAAAAACATTGGCGACAGGATTGTAAATTATGAATTATGAGTTTTGAGTTATATTAATACTCTATTGCAGTTTTTTATAAAACAAAAAACTAACTCATAACTCATAATTCAAAACTCATAACTTATAATTAAATGAATGTAGTTGCAATTTTTGATATTGGTAAAACAAACAAGAAAGTATTTTTATTTGATGAAAATTATAAAATTGTTTGGGAAAAATCAGTAAATCTTGACGAAACCCTTGATGAAGATGGTTTTCCCTGTGAAAATATCGAAGTCCTTAAAAACTGGATATTCGATCGATTGGCAGAAATTAAAAACCTAACGGATTACGTTTTAAAAGCCATCAATTTTAGTACTTATGGTGCTAGTTTTGTTTACATTGATGAAAAAGGAAAAGTTTTAACTCCTCTGTATAACTACTTAAAAGAGTATCCGGAGGAGTTAAAAAATGACTTTTATAATAAATATAAAGGACAAGAAACTTTTGCAGTCAAAACAGCTTCGCCCGTATTGGGAAGTTTGAATTCAGGAATGCAGATTTACAGGCTCAAAGAAGAAAATCCGGAACTATTTGATCAGGTAAAATACTGTTTGCATTTACCGCAGTATTTGAGTTTTCTTTTAACTAATGAAGCTTACGTTGATATTACAAGTATTGGATGCCATACCAATCTTTGGAATTTTAAGAAGATGAAGTATCATAAATGGCTCAAAAATGAAGGTATTTCAGATAAAATTCCGCCGCTTCATTACGGAAAAGATATTATAAAAAAAGAAGACGGACTAGCCATTGGTGTTGGACTTCACGACAGTTCATCGGCTATTATTCCGTACACGATAAATTTCACAGAACCTTTTGTTTTATTGTCGACCGGAACCTGGAGTATTTCCCTAAATCCTTTCAATAATAAACAATTGACTTTTGAAGAACTGCAGCACGATTGTTTGTGTTATATGCAATACACAGAAAAGCCTGTAAAAGCAGCACGTCTGTTTTCAGGAAACGAACACGAAGTACAAACAAAAAGATTGGCAGAACATTTTAAAGTGCCTGTAGATACTTATAAAGAGGTTTATTTTGATAAAAAGATAGTGTCGAATTTGCGAGCACTGAATTTTCAGATTATTTATCCAAAGAAATATGATTTTGATATTCTAAAAGAATGTCCGTTTCAAAAGAGAGATCTTGATAATTTTAAAAGCTACGAAATCGCCTATCATCAATTGATGCTGGATTTGGTAGAGCAACAGTTTTTTTCGACTAATTTGGTCATTCACAATAGTCCGGTAAAGAAGATTTTTGTAGATGGAGGTTTCAGTAAAAATTCAATTTTCATGAATTTATTGGCCGAAGCTTATCCGGATATCGAAGTTTTTGCCGCTTCGATGGCGCAGGCAAGTGCTTTGGGTGCTGCATTGGCGATTCATCAAAACTGGAATCCAAAACCGATCCAGAATGATTTGATTGATTTGAAGTTTTATAAGCATTGATTTTAAATTAAAAATTTAGAATTAAAAATTAAAAATAATTAGGTAATCCCGATTGCTATTAGGATAAAGGATTGTGGATGATTCATTTCCGCATAGTTTGTCATCCCGAGGAACGAGGGATCTCCGCAAGTAGCTCCGTTACAATTTGCAGACCAATCTTTGTAGAGTTTCTTGCGAAGATCCCTCGTTCCTCGGGATGACAAAAAATGAGGGAAGCAAAAAATCTGCTAAATCTGTAAAATCTGCGAGAGAAAAACAGCAACAGATTAAAGGATTTTTGTTTCACGCAGATTCTACAGATTTAAGCAGATTTAATTTAGATAATAATCTGCATACATCGGCTTAAATCTTTTTAAAATCTGCGCGAAATAATAGTATAAAATAGATTACACATAAAAAACAAATACACACATAAAACATAAATTTTGTGCGTAAAAAAGAAATACAATTTTTTACATTAGCACTTTGAGATTTATTTGGAGTGAAAAGTCCCTTCATATTGATAAACAAACTCAAAGCGTTTAAAAAGACAGCATATGAAAATCGGATTATTTATACCGTGTTATGTCGATCAGTTTTACCCAAAAGTAGGGATTGCAACTTATGAACTTTTGCAGAAATTAGGTTGTGAAGTTCATTTTCCAATGGGGCAAACCTGCTGCGGACAACCTATGGCGAATAGCGGATACCAATATTTAACCAAAGGCTGCGATGCTAATTTTATCGCCAATTTTGCCGGATTCGATTATATTGTTTGCCCTTCGGGAAGTTGTGTTTTGCATGTAAAAGAACATTTGCATGACGAAAAACAAGAAGAAGTAGCAGCAGAAATGCGAAAGAAAGTTTTCGAATTAACGGAGTTTATCACCGATATTCTAAAAGTAGATGCTATAGATGGAAATTTTCCGTACAGAGTAGGAATGCATGTAAGTTGTCACGGTCAACGCGGATTAAAGCTTTCGCAGATGACAGAACTTAATGCCCCATTTTTCTCTAAACCAGAGCGATTACTGCACAATATAAAAGGATTAGATTTGGTTTCTTTATCCAGAAAAGATGAATGTTGCGGTTTTGGTGGAACATTTTGTGTAACCGAAGAAGCTGTTTCAGTAAAAATGGGACAAGACCGAATAAAAGACCATGAAAACCATCACGTAGATTATATTACCGGTGGAGATATGTCGTGTTTGATGCATTTAGAAGGAATTCTGAAAAGGCAAAAAAGCCCCATCAAAACCATTCATATTGCCGAAATATTAAATTCGTTGGAAAATTAAAAAATAAGTTTTGAGTGTAATTTTTAACCGCAAAGCTCGCAAAGAAAAAAAACGCAAAGTCCGCTAAGATTAAATTTAGCTTTGCGAACCTTGCGTAAAAAGCTTGCGGGCTTTGCGGTTAAATTAATTACCAATAATTAAGGTTTAGAAATTTAATTAATTTCAAAATTGACTTTTAAATAATTAAAGATGTCATCAGAAAAAGTTATACCGCACAGCGAAGCCGCAACACGTTTTAACAAAGATGTAGAACGCGTCAACTGGCACGATGAAACGCTTTGGTTTGTTCGTGAAAAAAGGGATAAATCGGCGCATCAAATCCCGGATTGGGAATTGCTTCGTGAAACTGCATCGCAAATCAAAAACAATGTGCTTTCTAATATTCATGATTATTTGATTGAATTTGAAGCCAATGCACAGAAAAACGGTATAATAGTACATTGGGCAGCCGATGCAAAAGAGCATAACGAAATTGTGCATTCGATCATGGCAAAACATGATGTAAAGCAAATGGTAAAATCAAAATCGATGCTTACAGAAGAATGTCATTTGAATGATTATCTGGCCGAAAAAGGTATCGAAGTAATCGATTCTGATTTAGGAGAATACATTGTACAGCTTCGTAAAGAACCGCCAAGCCATATTGTTTTGCCTGCGATTCACCTTAAAAAAGAAGATGTAAGTGAAACTTTCCACGAACATTTAGGTACAGAAAAAGGAAATATAGATCCTCAATATTTAACAGAATCGGCTCGTTTGAGTCTAAGAAATACTTTTTTAACGAGAAAAGTAGCGTTGACCGGAGTCAATTTTGCCATTGCAGAAGCAGGCGAAATTGTCGTTTGTACCAATGAAGGAAATGCCGATATGGGCACACATCTTGCCGATGTTCATATTGCCTGCATGGGATTCGAAAAACTGATTCCGCAACGCAAACATTTAGGTGTATTTCTGAGATTATTAGCCAGAAGCGCCACAGGACAGCCTATTACCACTTTTTCAAGTCATTTTAAGAAACCAAGAGACGGAAAAGAAATTCATATCGTGATTGTAGATAACGGCAGAAGCACACAATTAGGAAGAGAAGATTTTAGAAACTCACTAAAATGTATTCGTTGCGGCGCGTGTATGAATACATGCCCCGTTTACAGACGAAGCGGCGGACACAGTTATCACAATGCCGTTGCAGGACCAATAGGTTCTATTTTGGCACCCAATTTAGACATGAGTAAAAATGCCGACCTACCATTCGCAAGTACACTTTGCGGTTCTTGTACCAATGTTTGTCCTGTAAAAATTGATATACACGACCAATTGTACAAATGGCGTCAGGTTTTGGTAAAAGAAGGGCATACGCCAACTGCAAAAACCGTTGCAATGAAAACGATGGCAACAGTTCTGGCAAACCCGACTATTTTTAATATTGCCGGAAAATCAGGTCGTTTTGTAATGAAAAATATTCCCGGTCTGGTCAATAATAAAATGAACAAATGGTACGATCAGCGCGAAATGCCGGAAGTTCCTGAGGAATCATTTAGAGAATGGTACAAGAAAAATTCAAGAGAAGCAAAAGCAAAAGACAATGAGTAGTAAATCAGATATTTTAAATAAAATAAAGCAAAATCAACCTGCTTTTATCACTAATTTGCCTGATCTGAATCTTTTAAATTCAGAGAATCCAGATGTGCTTTCAACCTATAAAACAGTACTCAAAAATATAGGCGGAGATCCTGTTGAAGTGGCGAATTATGCTGAAATCATCGAATATATAAAATCAAATTATAATCTCGAAAAACGCCTGATCACGACAATTCCGGAACTTTCTGAAATTGCGGCTTTAGACTGGACAAACGATGATCCGCATTCGCTTCAGGATGTCGAATTAAATGTGATTAAAGCTCATTTTGGCGTAGCCGAAAATAGTGCGCTTTGGGTGACAGATGCTGTATTAGGACAACGCGTATCGCCATTTATTGCACAATATCTGGCTATAATCGTTCATAAAAAAGATATTATCGCGACAATGCATCAGGCTTACGAAAGAATTGGCAATCAGGAATACGGTTTCGGAACTTTTATCGCCGGACCATCTAAAACGGCTGATATCGAGCAATCATTGGTTCTTGGAGCGCATGGCGCAAGAGGATTGATTGTTTTTATGTTGGATTAATTTATAAAAAAAATCTGCCCGATCTGCAAAATCTGCGAGAAAAAAAATCGACTTAAAGTTTATTTATAATCCGCCAAAGTAAACAGACAAAGCAATTATAGCCAACCAAAACAAGAAATTATTTACAGTTTATAAAATACAAATTAAAAGAGGATTCAATATCCTCTTTTTTTTTGTTTACAGATATACGATAACGTTTGTGTACATCAAATAAAAGTTTAATTTTACCTTATTATATATTGCCTTCCCACTTGTCAGTGAAAAATAATCCTTCCTAATTATTTTGACAGGTTGCTGGTCTGATAAGGTATTTTTTTTTGAAAACTCATTTTCATTTACATAAACTCATAATTCATGTATTCACTTGTAAAATATATTTTGCTGCTTTTTTTAGCATCATTAAGTTTAGTTTCCTGTACTCAAAAACAAGGAAATAAAATAAAGGTTGGATTTTCTCAGGCGATGACCACAGATGATTGGCGCAAACAAATGACCAGCTCAATGAAAATTGAAGCATCATTACGTCCAGAAGTCGATTTAAAAATTAGCGATGCCAATAATAATGTCGCCAAACAAATCGACGATATCGAAAAGTTCATCGCCAATAAAGTAGATGTAATTATTGTATCTCCCATTCAGTCAAAACCCTTAACTGCCGTTGTCGAAAAATCGATCAAAGCCGGAATTCCGGTTCTTGTTGTAGACCGCAAAATCGATGGCGAAAATTACACCGCTTATCTTGGTGCAGATAATATCGAAATAGGAAGAATTGCTGCCCGATATATTATTTCGCACAGTAAAGCTTCGGGGAAAATTATTGAAATTACAGGCGCAAATGGTTCGTCGCCTGCGTATGAACGTAGTCTGGGCTTCAGTCAGATTATTCAGGGAAACAAACGTTTTAAAGTTGTCAATACCATTCACGGCAATTGGGAAAAAGAATCTGTTAGTGCCCCGTTAAAAAACATTCTTTTACAAAATCCTGATGTCGAATACATTTTTGCCCATAACGATCGTATGGCATTAAGCGCTTGGGAAACAGCCAAAACGGTTGGTCTGGAAAATAAAATTAAGTTTTTAGGTGTCGACGGACTAAACTCTGTCAATGGCGGAATCGAACTGGTAAAAAGCGGCGTTTTAGACGGAACCATTTTATATCCTACGGGAGGAAATGAAGCGTTAAAACTGGCTTTGAAAATGTACAATAAAGAACCCATTTCTAAAAACAATATCCTCAATACCATTGTAATCGACCATAACAATGCTGAAATTATCGAAAACCAAATGGATAAAGTCGATCAGCAGCAAACCGTTATCGAGTCACAGCAAGGAGCTATAAAAGTGCAGGAAAGAGAATATGCTTCGCAAAACAATTTGGTGAGATTACTGAGTTTTTTCTTAGTGATTATCCTGAGTTTGACCATTTACAGCATTTACTCGACGATTTCTATTTCGAGAAAGAAAAAACAGTTGGAACGTATCAACCAGACCGTAATTGATCAGAACAATGAAATTCAGGAAATGGCTAAAGTGGCTGAGAAAAGCAACGAAGCAAAACTGAATTTCTTTACCGGACTTTCGCATGAATTTAAAACTCCCATAACGCTTATTATGAGTTATGTAGAGTCTTTGATCGAAAATGAAAAAATAAAAGGAACCGCACTTATTGATGAGGTAAAACTCATTCATAAAAACTCAAACAGACTACTTAGATTAATAAATCAGTTACTGGATTTCAGAAAAATAGAAGAGCAAAAATTTACGTTAAGAGCTTCAAATACTAAAATCTATGATTTTACGAATGAAACAATGACCAATTTTAGGGGAGAAGCAGTTCGCAGGAATATTGATTTTCAGCTTATTTGTAAAAATAAAAATCTGGAATTGTTTATTGATAAAGGATTGATGGATAAAGTATATTTTAATTTGCTTTCGAACGCTTTTAAATTTACGCCTGATAATGGAAAAATCACGATCTCGATTATCGAAAACCAGGACAATACCGTTAAAATTAGCTGCAAAGATTCCGGAATAGGAATTCCCGAGAATGAATTGTCTAATGTGTTTAGTCCGTTTTTTAAAGCTTCGAATAATAATAAAAACAGTTCAGGAATTGGGCTTCATTTATCGAAAGAGTTTGTGCTTTTGCATCACGGAACCATCGAATTAAAATCGAAGCAGGGAAGTGAGTTTGTCATTATTTTATTAAAAGGAAACAGTCATTTGCAGCCTTCAGAGATCGTAAGTAAAGCCGAAAGCCTAAATATAACGCCCAATTTAATAACGGATAATCTTGATATAGAATCAGATGTAAATGAGGTACACGTTATTTCTGATGCAGAGAAACATTCGATTTTAATTATAGAAGACAATAACGATTTGGTTACTTTTCTAAAAGCTAAATTATCGAATGAATATACCGTTCATACTTCTGACGGAAGTGACGCTATTGAAAAAGCAATGGAAATAGTGCCTGATATTATTATTTGCGATATCAACCTGGTCGATAAAGACGGTTATGAAATTAGTAAAGAACTGAAAAAAGATTTGCGCTCTTCGCATATTCCTATTATCATCCTAACGGCGCAAAGCAATAAAGAAGCGGTTTTAAAAGGACTGCAGAGTGGAGTAGACCAATATTTGACCAAACCATTCAGTCTTTCGATCTTAAAACAATCCATTTCGGGCTTGCTTTTCAACAGAGAAAAACTCCGTTATTACTATACCAATAACATTTACCGCATCGAACCGGAATCAAAATTTGGTAATCAGGAACAAACGTTCATTACTAAAATGAATGATATCATCAAGATGAATGTCGAAAATCCTAAATTCTCTGTCGAAGATTTGGCAGATAAACTAAGTGTTTCAAGAGTTCAGTTGTATCGAAAAGTGAAAGCAATTATCGGAATTAATATTAGCGATCATATCAATAATGTCAAATTAGAGAAAGCAGCAGAGCTTTTAAAATCAAATGAGATGAATATTTCTGAAATTGCATACTCATTGGGATTCTCTTCTCCCAACTATTTTTCAACCGCTTTTAAGAATAAATTTGGAATTTCTCCAAAAGAATACAAAAATGATAAGTATTAGTACCAATCAAGAATTTAGAGTCTGCAATTTGTGCTGTTAAGCACTAAATATTGGTAGAATTTTTTTTTAGGAGCTAATCCCGCTATCCGTTGCAATCTTTTGTGTCCGCCGCGGCGGACACAAAAGGATTTCCACTTCTATCGGGGCTAGGGAAATCATTTTCATAACAAGATTTCCGTCTAATTTGTCATTTCGGCGAAGGAGACCCGAGCGATAACGAACAGACGAATCAAATCTTCGCAAGTAACTCCGTAACGAGAATTTAATCGTTGTCAGATGAATTCAATAGAATACCTAAAAGTCCCGAAGCGCATGTCATTAAGTTAAGGAAAAATCTAATGGCACAATTTGTTAAGAACAATATCTCATCACTTTGTTTTTGTTCCATAGGAACATTTGATTGGTAGCCCAATAAATACGGCTTCTTTCACGTTCCGTAGGAACGTTTGATTTTATAATTAACAATTAGCAAAAACTTATACAGATTTCCTATACTATTTCTCAAACGTCCCAATGGGACGATGTTTCTCACGATGCATTTTTTTTTCTACCGATGAGTTGTTCCGATGGAACACAATCTAAAATAGCTTAACTTAATGACATTACCCGAGCCTCGGGATTAGAAACCTGTTAGGATATCACATTTGAATTGCCTCCAGCTTCAGCTGGAGGAGAGAGAATGGATCTAGAGGGGCTTTAGCCAAAATGCTCATTATCTGGGCTAAATTCATTCTTAGCTTTATTTTATATCTTCAAATAAATCACCACCAATTCAAAAGACAAAACTTAAATAAAATGTAAAATTCTCTTTACTTATAGTTTTTTTAACAACTTTGAACCTCAGGACCTTTGTTACTTTGTCCCTTTTTCAATTATTTCATGTATCATTTTTGTATTAAATGTAACAAAATCGAAACTACATGGTTTTCGTAAATAAATTTTAATATACGTAAAGGCTTGTAAATAAACGATTTGAGCTTAAAGTATCAAACTATCAATAATTATAGAATTAAATTGTAACATCATTAAAAATAAGTTGTTTTTTTTGCGGATATCTTAGCAACAAGTTTTTAATACATCTACAATGAACAAGATATTGATTTGGTCTGTTACTGCTGCACTGGCAGGTTTTCTATTCGGTTTTGATACCGTAGTTATTTCTGGAGCTGATAAACAATTACAGCTTTTATGGCATTCATCTGATGCTTTTCACGGTTCTGTTGTTATGGCAATGGCATTGTGGGGAACCGTTATAGGTGCCATTTTTGGAGGAATTCCAACCAATAAAATAGGACGTAAAAAAACACTCTTCTGGATTGGGATTTTATATTTTGTTTCGGCAATAGGCGCTTCTTTCGCAAACGATCCTTATGTATTTGCCGCTTTCAGGTTTATTGGAGGTTTAGGTGTTGGTGCTTCAACTATTGCTGCTCCGGCCTATGTTTCTGAAATTGCTCCGGCAGACAAACGCGGACGATTGGTAGCTTTGTATCAGTTTAATATTGTATTGGGAATTCTAATTGCTTTTATATCCAATTACTTTTTAAAAGATATTGGAGAAAACGCCTGGCGTTGGATGGTAGGAGTTCAGGCTTTTCCATCGCTTATCTATATTCTTTTCATACTTACAATCCCGGAAAGCCCAAGATGGTTATTGTCTAAAAACCGTGATGAAGAAGCCCGTAAAGTTTTGTTTAAAATTGATCCTACGGCTGATCTTAAAGATATCATGGACGATTCAAGAGAAAACGGAGTTACCAAACACGAGAATATTTTCATGAAAAAATACCGTTTCCCGTTGATTCTGGCTTTTTTAATTGCGTTTTTCAATCAGTTTTCAGGAATCAATGCCTTTTTATATTACGCACCAAGAATTTTTGAAGAAGCAGGTTTAGGACAAAATACAGCCTTACTGAGCAGTATTGGGATCGGGATCACCAATCTTATATTTACCTTAATCGGAGTAGCATTAATTGACAAATTAGGAAGAAAGTTGTTAATGTACATTGGTTCTGTTGGATATATTATTTCTCTAGGCTTAGTCTCTGCTTCCTTTTATTACAATTGGGGAGGATTATCAGTACCTACTTTTCTTTTCTTATTTATTGCATCGCACGCCATTGGCCAGGGAGCCGTAATCTGGGTGTTTATCTCAGAAATTTTCCCTAATCACATTCGTGCTTCAGGACAAGCTTTCGGGAGTTCGGTACACTGGGTTTTAGCGGCGATTATTCCATCCTTAATTCCAATGTTGTTTTCAGAAATTGGACCGGAAGTCGTATTCTTAATTTTTGCATTGATGATGGTTCTGCAATTACTGTTTGTAATATTTATAATGCCGGAAACTAAAGGAATCTCTTTAGAAGTTTTAAGTGAAAATTTAACCAAAAAAAATATCAAAAAACATGACATCAAAGAAACATCTACCGCTGGCATTATATAGTGCCGTACTATTATCGATAGGAGCTTGTAAACCATATACGGCTGTTGCACAAACAACTGCAGTTTCAACTTCGGTTGCAACAGAAGAAAAAATGTACCGCCCTAATTTTCACTTTACACCAAAAAATGGCTGGATGAATGATCCTAACGGAATGTTCTATGCTGATGGAGTTTATCATTTGTATTATCAGCATTATCCTGAAAAAAGTGTTTGGGGACCAATGCACTGGGGGCATGCGATTAGTAAAGATTTAATTAAATGGGAAGAGCAGCCAATTGCGATTTATCCAGACAAAGACAAATATATTTTTTCAGGAAGTGCTGTTGTAGATACACATAATACTTCAGGTTTAGGAACTGGTAAAAAGGCTCCAATTGTAGCGATTTATACGCTGCATGATATGACAAAAGAAAAAGAAGGCAAGATTGATGTTGAACAACAGGATATTGCGTTTTCGAATGACAATGGTTTTACATGGCAGAAATTTGAGGAAGGAAATCCTGTCATTAAAAATCCCGGAATTCGTGATTTTCGTGATCCAAAGGTAAACTGGGATGAAACCCATAAACAATGGATTATGTCTTTGGCAGCACAAGACAGAACTCAGTTTTATGCGTCTAAAGATCTTAAAAACTGGAAATATTTATCTGAGTTTGGAAAAAGTATTGGCGCTCACGGAGGTGTTTGGGAATGCCCGGATTTCTTCGAAATAAAAGTAAAAGGAACTAATGAAACCAAATGGGTTTTGATTCAGAATTTGAATCCCGGCGGAGCAAACGGAGGTTCAGGAACACAATATTTTATTGGCGATTTCGACGGAACAACTTTTACACTTGAATCTAATTTTGCTAAAAAAATAGATACAGAAAAAGCAGCCTGGCTTGATTACGGAAAAGACAATTATGCTGGCGTAACCTGGAATAATGTTCCTGCTTCAGACGGTCGACGATTGTTTATTGGCTGGATGTCAAACTGGGATTATGCTCAGCAAGTTCCAACACAATCCTGGAGAAGTGCCACGACCATTGCGCGTGAACTTCAGGTCATTAAAAAAGGAAACAATTATACTTTGATTAATAATCCGGTAAAAGAAATCAATAAATATATTGGTAAAACGATCAAAGTAAAAAGCCTGAAAGGAAAAGAAAAATTAGCGATTGTTGAAACAGGAAAAATTGATTTAACTAATGCAATGCTTCATTTTAATATCAAAAATCTGAAACAGGATACATACACTTTTACACTTTCAAATGCAAATGGAGAAACCGTGACTTTCGGGATCAATAATACAGATCACTATTTATTTTTGGATCGTTCGAAATCAGGAAAGATTGATTTCTCAGAAAAATTTGCTTCAACAATTACCAAAGCAGCTTTAGACGGAAGTCAAAAAGAAGGTGTTTTTAAAATCATATTAGATAAAACCTCTATAGAGATATTTTATAATAATGGAGAAAAAGTAATTACCGAAATCTTTTTTCCAAACCAGCCTTATACCTCTCTTTCTGTTTCTTCAAACAGTGGGGTTGAGCTGAGCAATTTAGAAATTAACCAATTAAATATAAACTAACCTTAAAACCAAAAACCACTAACTATGAAAACTAAACTCATTTATTTTCTATTATTCTTTTTTCCCATGCTGGTAATGACAGCACAGGAAGCAGGAATAAAAGGAACGGTAATTTCGTCAGACGATGGAATGCCGCTTCCGGGAGCAACAGTAATTGTTTCGGGAACGAATACCAGTACAGTAACAGATTTTGACGGGAATTTCTCTTTTCAGAATGTAGCTTCAGATGCAAAGATTGTTGTTTCTTTTATTGGATACAGCCCGCAATCGATTGAAGTAAAAGGACAAAAAACATTCACTATCACTTTAAAAGTAGATAATAATCAGTTGAATGAAGTTGTTGTAACAGGATATTCCAAACAAAAGAAAACAGATATTACAGGAGCAGTTGCGGTTGTAAACATGAAGGAAGTCATGAAGCAACCGGAACCAAACCCAATAAAAGCGCTGCAAGGAAGAGTGGCGGGGGTAAAAGTTACGTCTGATGGTTCGCCATCTGGAGGAAATACCAAAGTAGTGATTCGTGGAGTTGGAACTTTAAACAATACTGATCCTCTTTATGTAATCGACGGAATGCCAACCAAATCGGGAATGCACGAATTGAACCCAAATGATATTGAAACAATTCAGGTTTTAAAAGATGCTTCTTCGGCCAGTATTTACGGTTCAAGAGCTTCAAACGGAGTTATTATCATCACGACCAAAAAAGGGAAAGAGGGTAAAATGAGAATCAATTTTAGTACTTATACTTCTTTGTCTGATTATTCCAGAAAGCAGGAAGTGCTGAATGCCAATCAGTTTGGACAGGCTTTATGGCAAGCCAATATCAACGACGGTTTAAACCCGAACAATAATAATTTACGTTATCAGTTTGACTGGTCTGTAAACAATAACAAACCACAATTAAACAAAGTTTTGGTTCCGGAATATTTAGATGCCAATCAAACCCTGAAAGCTTCAAATACCGATTGGTACGATGCCATCTCACAAACCGGAATTGCAAATTCGTACGACTTATCGGTTTCTAATGCGTCAGACAAAGGGAATTATGTTTTTTCGTTGGGTTATTATGGAAATGAAGGTGTTGTAAAAACGACAGATTTCCAGAGAATTTCTGCCAGAATGAACGGTTCGTATAAATATTTTGACGGGAAACTGGTTATTGGAGAAAATTTCTCGATGACCCGTACCAATGAGGTTACAGATCCCGGAGTTTTGGATCCTGCACTTCGCGCCTTACCAATAATTCCGGTGCATACTGTAGACGGAAAAGGCTGGGGAGGACCAGTAGGAGGAATGAACGACAGACAAAATCCGGTTCGTCTTTTAGAATACAACAAAGACAATAAATACGATTATTTACGTCTTTTCGGGAATATGTATGCCGATCTGGAAATTATTAAAAACTTACATATCAAGAGTAGTTTTGGTATCGATTACGGATCGTATAAAAAACGTACGCTGCAAAGAAGTTATCAGTCCGGTTATTTGCAAAACGATCAGACATCGGTAACTATTGATCAGTCATTGAGTGACAAATGGACCTGGACCAATACGGCAATTTACAGTCTGAATTTCGGAAAAAGCAACCTGAATTTGATGGCAGGAACAGAGATGTACAAAGATGTTTATGATACGACAACTTTGCGTAAAAACGATTTCCTGATCGAAACTCCTGATTATATGTATCCTGATGCAGGAACAGGAGAATCGTTTACAAGCGGAACTTCGACAACGTATTCATTGTTGTCTTTCTTCGGAAAAGTAGATTATGAGTTCGATAATCGTTACCTACTTTCTGGTACTATTCGTCGTGACGGATCGTCTCGTTTTGGTAAAAATAACCAGTACGGAACCTTCCCGGCAGTTTCGGCAGGATGGAGAATCAGTAATGAAGATTTCATTAAAAATAATGCACCTGTTTTCTCTGATTTAAAATTAAGAGCAGGATGGGGACAAACCGGAAATCAGGAAATTAGTAATACTGCTGTTTACAGTTTGTATTTGGCCAGTTATGCAGGCGGAAGTCCAACCTGGGCAACTTCTTACGGTACAGCTTATGATATTGCAGGAAACGGAAACGGGTTACTTCCGTCAGGTTTCATTGCAACTCAATCCGGAAATGATGATTTGAAATGGGAAACCACTACACAAACCAACATCGGTTTAGACTTTGGATTATTCAAACAAAAATTAAGCGGTTCTGTAGATTATTACATCAAAAAAACAGATGATATTTTGGTTTTACCGCCTTATTTAGGTGTAATTGGCGAAGGTGGAAATCGTTGGGTAAACGGTGCTTCGATGCAAAACGAAGGTTGGGAAGTTACTTTAGGCTATCATGACGAAACCTCATTTGGACTAAAATATGATATCTCGGCAAACGTTTCGGCCAATAAAAACAAGATTACAAAATTGCCGGACGAAGTACGAAATAATTACGGAGGAGACGGATTAGACGATAATATTTTAGGTCGTCCAATTAATTCAATGTACGGTTATGTTACTGACGGATTGTTTAAAAGTCAGGATGAAGTAGATAACTCGGCCACTCAGGAAGGAAAAGGCCTTGGTAGAATTCGCTATAAAGATTTAAACGGAGATGGAGTAATTACAGATAAAGACCGTACGTGGATAGGAAATCCAAATCCGGGTTTGACTTATGGATTTAATTTAGGATTAGGGTATAAAAACTGGGATTTCACCACTTTCTGGGAAGGAGCAAGTGATGTTGATGTCATTAATAATACCAAATACCAAACTGATTTCTGGAGTGTTGATGACGTAGGTTCTAATAAAGGAACCCGTTTATTAAATGCGTGGTCTTTAGACAATCCAAATTCTACTATCCCGGCATTGACGACTGTAGACAGAAATGCAGAATCAAGATTTTCGACTTATTATGTAGAAAACGGAAACTATCTTAAACTGCGTGTTTTACAGGTAGGATACAGTTTGCCAAAAGATTTATTGAAAAAAATGAATTTCGATAGCTTTAGGTTTTACATCAGCGGTCAAAATTTATTGATCATTGATGCAAAAAGTTTTACCGGTGTAGATCCTGAAAACTCAGGATTTGGATATCCGCAGCCAACGACTTTTACGGCTGGTCTTAATTTTACTTTATAATAAAAGCTTAAATCAAAAAAAAATGAAAAAATTACTATATATAACCGGCTTTTTAGTACTTGGAATGTTGGGTTCCTGTTCAGATTTTCTCGAAAATGATCCTCGTGGTGTACTTTCAGAAGAAGATATTGTGACACCGCAATCGGTAGAAGGATTTATGAATGCAGCTTATGCACAATTAGGCAACGACCATTATGATTCACCGTACAGTTTATGGCCTTTTGGAAATGTGCGTTCTGATGATGCGTACAAAGGAGGAAGCGGAACAAACGACATTCAGGATTTTCACTTTTTCGAAGTGTCCAATAATATCCGACCTGATTTTGCCGAATTAGACAATTTCTGGTACATCAGTTATGTGGGGGTTTCAAGAGCGAATAAAGCCTTGAAAGCATTAGAACAAATTTCAGAAGCTGATTATCCGTTGAAAAAAACGCGTATTGCTGAAATGCGTTTCTTAAGAGGACATTTTTACTTTATGCTGAAAATTATGTTCAGAAGCGTTCCTTACATCACAGAAGATATTCCGGTGGAAAATTATAAAACGATCTCAAACAAAGTACTTTCAAACGAAGAACTTTGGAACAAAATTGCCGAAGATTTTCAGGCTGCAGCCGATGCTCTGCCGGAAACTCAGCCACAAGTAGGTCGTGCAACTCAAAAAGCAGCTTATGCTTATTTAGCCAAAACACGTTTGTATCAGGCGTATACGCAAGATGAAACGTATAAAGTTACTGGAATCAATCAACAGCATTTGCAGGAAGTAATTGCAGCGACAGATAAAGTAATTGGGAAAGCAAGTTTAGAGCCTGATTTCGCTAACAACTTCTTGCCGGGAACTTTTGAAAACGGGACAGAATCTATTTTCTCTATTCAGTTTTCTGATAATGATGGAACTTTATACGGAAGATTAAATTTTTCAGATGTCCTTTCTACGCCTCAGGGTTTAGGATGCTGCGATTTTCATAAACCAAGTCAGAACTTAGTAAATGCCTTTAAAACAGGAACTAATGGTTTGCCGGAATTTGATACTTATAACGATCAGGATTTTGATTACAAAAACAGAGATGCCAATACGGTTGATCCAAGATTGTATCATACTGTTGCGATGCCGGGTTTACCATATAAATACGATCCTGAATTTTTGTACGTAGAAGCTTGGGTGAGATCTCCGGGAACATACGGTTATTTTGCTTCATTAAAAGAAAACGTAGCGCCAAACTGTAGTTGCGTAGTCAATATTGATCCGTTTTACGGAAACTCAAAAAACAGAATCCAGATTCGTTACGCCGATGTGATTTTGATGCGTGCCGAAGCCCTGATTGAATTAGGAAGACAATCAGAAGCTTTGCCATTAATCAATCAAATCAGAGAGCGTGCGGCGCAAAGTACAGGAAGACTTCCGTATGCAAAAAACTTTAAAATCAACACTTATGTAGACGGAAGCAATTGCAACTGGACACAGGATTTTGCTCGTAAAGCCTTGCGTTGGGAACGTCGTTTAGAACTGGCGATGGAAGGAAATCGTTTCTTTGATTTGGTTCGCTGGGGGGTAACTGATGAAGTAATGAATGCATTTTACAGTGAAGAAAAAACAAAACGTACCTATTATCAGGATGCCTTTTTTGATGCTCATAAAGAGGAGTATTGCCCAATTCCGTTAAAGCAAATTAATTTCAGTCAGGGATTGTACAAACAAAATTTAGGTTATTAATCTATTTTAAGAAATCAATATGAGAAAACTTATCAATACATACTGGGTCAAAGTGGCTGCAGTATTGGCTATCGTTTTTGTATTTACAGCCTGTGAAAATAGTTTTGAAAACGGAGGTTTTGATGTCAATTCGCCATCGAATGTTACTTCTTTTAAAACAAACGGAGTTGCAGGAACCATCGACCAGAAAACCGGAGCTATCAATATAACAATGCCTTACGGATCTGATATTACGGCTGTAAAACCTGAAATTGTTTTGGCAGAAGGAGCAACATCAAATCTGGATCTAAGTGCACCAATAAACTTCGCAAATCCTGTAAAGTTCAGAGTGGTAAACGGTAATTTGTACAAAGATTATACGGTGACAACGGTAGTTTCAAGTCCAATTAAGAGTTTTACTATTAATGGAGTTGCAGCAACAATAAACGATGTAAGCAAAACTATTACGATGACATTGCCCGAGAATACAAACCTGACAGCACTTCAGCCTGTAATCGTATTAACAGAAGGGGTTTCTATCTCGCCGGTTTCAGGAACTACGATTGATTTTAGTAATTCGGTAACTTTTGTAGTAACCTCAAATGGTAAAAGTGTTAATTATACAGCCAATGTGGGAGTTCCGGTAGCAGGTTTGGTAGTAGCCTTTTTAGGAACAGCAGCAACAAGATCTGGAATTACGAATATGGATGAAGTTGCAGCATCGAACTGGCTGTTTGATAATTTCCCTGGCGCCAGATATATTTCATTCGAAAGTGTTTTAAACGGAGCTGATTTAAGTGATGTTAACGTGATTTGGTGGCATTTTGATTCGGCTGCAAATTTACCTTCAGTGGCTTATAATCCTGCGGTAACAACAGCGCTCAAAAATTTCAGAACTAGCGGCGGGAATTTACTTTTAACCTCTTTTGCATCTCAATATGTAGATGCTTTAGGAATTGTTCCATCCGGAAAAGGACCTAATAATGTTTTTGGAGATTTTCCTCCAAACGGAAATGTAGATGGTAATTCATGGGGAATGTCATTTGTAGGTCATGAGAACCATCCAATATTTCAGGGATTAACCACTTTTGAAGCTGGAAAAGCCAATTTGCTGCAAGGCGGAACTTTCAGGTTAAATCATACCGCATGGTGGTTTTTACCGGAATGGGGAGGTTACGGAAACGGTGAAGGCTGGAGAAACCAAACCGGAGGAACCAATTTGGCCAGTGAAGCCTGGGACAATAATCTTGACGGAAGAGTTACTATTGCAGAGTTCCCAAATACAGCAACAGATAAAAATGTAATTGTGATCTCGATGGGAGCTTATGATTGGTATAATGAAGCTAATAGTTCCGGAGTACCAAGTCAGTCTAATGAGTTTATTACAAATATTAAGCTTTTGACACAAAACAGCATCAATTATCTGGCTGAGAAATAATTTATTTTCAATTCAAAAAAATGAAATACAGAAACATTATAACCATAGTTTCCATCTTCTTTTCGCTTGCCTCATGTAGTCAGGACGATAATTATACCGGAGGCTCGATTTCAGGAGGTAATACCGAAATAGCAAGTATTTTTCCTGTCCCGCCTTCACAGTGGATGGGTGCCAGTGATCCTTACTACAGTGCGGGTTATACAGGAGATATCATGCCATTTTTCGATAACGGAAAATTTCATATTTACTTCCTTCACGACGCTCAGAATAAACCTGCCGGAAAGGGATTTCATGATATTCATGAATACTTGAGTACAGATTTAGCCCATTTTACTTACGAAGGGCAAATGATTCCATATGGAAAAACTACTGATCCTGATTTTGCCGTTGGCACAGGATCAGTTGTAAAAGTCGGTAATATTTATTACTTTTATTATACAGGCCATAATGAAACGCCAGCTTTTGTGCAGTCAAATGCCAGAGAAAGTGTTTTATGTGCGACAAGTTCTGATCTAAAAAACTGGACAAAAGTGCCTTCATTTAAGATTACAGCACCAGCCGGATATTACAATTATGATTTTAGAGATCCGCATGTGTTTTACAACGATGAGCTTAAAAAGTATTCGATGTTGGTAAGCACACAAACAGAACCAGGCCGAAAAGCAGTTTTGCTGCATTTTACAAGTGCTGATCCGGTTTCTGGAAAGTGGGATGTTCAAACGCCAATTTACACTACAACTCCTCAGGAAAATTATCTGATGATGGAATGTGCCGATATCTTCAAAATGGGAAGTTACTGGTATTTGATTTTTTCTGAAAATTGGAGTGCTAATAAAGGAACACATTACAAAATGTCAACTTCTATCAACGGGCCATGGACAACGCCGGAAATTGACAGGATCGACGGAGAATATTTTTATGCCGGAAAAACAGCTTCTGACGGAAACAAAAGATATGTTTTTGGATGGAATGCCAGAAAAACACCTGAAAATGATTTAGGAAATAAAGATTGGGCCGGAAATATGGTAATTCATGAGCTAACGCAAAATGCAGATGGAACCTTAGCAACCCAGTCACCGCAAAAGGTAAAAGATTTATTTTCTAAAAAAGTAACGCCCGAAGTAGAGACAACTTTAGGAGATGTAACAGCAACATCAGGAACTTATACCTTGTCAGGCGCAACAAATAAAGCTTTATTAACGTTTAAAACTATAGGTAAAAAAGCAAAACTAAAAGCTGATCTTACTTTATCTGGTTCAAATGGTACTTCAGGATTTGTTTTTCATACCAATGAAACCGGAAGTTATTATAAAATTGTACTGGATATTGCTAAAGGTAAAATAATAGGATATAATTCAGCATCGCAGGAAGCAACCGCAATACCGTTTAAGCTGCAAGCAAATACAAAATACGATGTTGAGATAATTGTTGAAGGAAGTGTAGTGGTATTTTACATCAACGGAAAAGTGGCTTTAACGAATCGAATTTACGGAAGAGACAAAAATAAATGGGGATTAATTGCTGAAGGACAAAATAGTACGATTTCTAACCTTCAGATTACGCAACCGGAATAACATTAATATAAAATAGTTTTAGAATGAATAACGGAAAAAACCTTAAAGCTGTAGCCTACGGAGAAGTACTTTGGGATGTTTTTGATAACGAAAAAAAGATTGGCGGAGCGCCTCTTAATGTTGCTTTACGCATGAAAACATTAGGTTGCGATGTAGCCATGATTAGCTGCGTAGGAAAAGATGCTGACGGAGAAGCGATTATCAATCAGGTCAAAAGTCTGGGACTTGAAACGAATGCGATCATGCAGTCGGAAAATTTTCCAACCGGATTGGTGAATGTAACCTTAAACGAACGTGGTTCTGCAACTTATGAAATTGCTTATCCATCGGCCTGGGACAAAATTGTACTCAACGATTTTGCAAAAAAAGTTGTTGCCGATGCTGATGTGCTAATTTACGGCAGTTTGGTTTGCAGAGACGAAGTTTCAAGAAAATCTCTGGAAGAATTGTTACAGACAAAAGTATATAAGGTTTTTGATGTGAATTTAAGAAAGCCACATTATTCGTATGAGATTTTGGAGCAATTAATGCATTCGGCTAATTTTATAAAGTTTAATGACGAAGAATTATTAGAAATTGCCGAAGCCATGCATTCGCCTTTTACCGGTTTAGAAGAGAATATGCATTTTATGGCAGAAAAAACCAATGTTACGGCAATGTGCGTAACAAAAGGTAAACACGGCGCATTGCTAATGTGGGAAGGCAAACTTTATGATAATAGCGGATACCCTGTTGAGGTGTCAGATACAGTAGGGGCAGGCGATTCATTTTTGGCCGCATTAACTACTTCGCTGCTTACCGGAAAAGAACCTCAGGCAGCTATAGATTTTGCGTGCGCCATTGGCGCTTTGGTGGCCGCATCTCCGGGAGCAAATCCAGAAATTTCACATTCTAAAATTGAAAATTTAATGACTAAAGTTTCATAATATTTAGTCTTTTAATTGTTTTTTGAAGAACATTAAAGTAAAAACCACTCTCAAAAGGAGTGGTTTTTTTGTTGAAGAAATCCAAAAAATAATTTTATTCCTGCTCTACTAAGTTTTCTGTGTCCACAATACTTTTTTGCAACATAGTCTCTTTATGTTTTCCTCCCCAATTGCTAAGTTGTCTCCAAATAGGCACTAATTTTTCACTGATTTCGGTAAGCTCATATTCTACCCTTGGCGGAACTTCGGCATAAACAGTACGTTTTACCATTCCATCACGTTCCAGTTCGCGCAATTGCAAAGTAAGCATGCGCTCTGTAATGTTGCATATTTGATTTCTTAATTCTCCAAATCTAAGTTTTCCGTTTTCAAGCTTGCAAAGTATAAGTAGTTTCCAGCGACCGCCTATAAGGCATACAGCGTAGGTAAGATCGCAGGTCGCAAAATAATTTCTATTTTCTGAATTGGTAGATGTTTCTTTTCTTTTTGCCATTACTTACTTTTTTGTTAGTACCCCACAATGGGACGTGAATAGTGCAAAAATATAGCACTCGCAGTAATTTTGCAATTCTAATTCAAAATTTTAATAAACATGTTTACATACTCATTGATACTTATTATGGCGATAGCACTCACCGGAATACCAAGTCAGGGACAAACCATCAAAAATGCCATTTATTCATCACTAAACCCTGAAAGTAATGAAACTAAATAAAAAAATTGCCTACGTTGGATGTTTGGGAATGATTGGGATCATAACAACAGAATTTGGAATAATTGGCATCTTGCCACAAATTGCCGTTTATTACGAAATTACAATCGATAAAGCAGCTTATTTATTAAGTGCTTTTGCATTGGTTATTGCGCTTACGGGACCTTTTATGACTTTATTACTTTCGGGATTTGACAGAAAAAAGATCATGCTTGCGACTATTTTTATCTTTTTCTTTTCTACAATTGTTTCAGCGTTTTCTCCACCTTTTTGGCTTTTGATGATTGTTCGTATGTTGCCTGCATTTTTACAACCGGTTTATATTGCTACAGCAATTGCAGCTGCCGTAGCATCAGGAAAAAAAAGTCAGGAGAATCAATTAATGGGAATCGTTCTGGGCGGAATTGCATTGGCAATGGTTACAACCGTGCCATTTGCAACCTATCTGGCTAGTATTTTTAGCTGGCAGGTTTCGTTTTATATTCAGACAATTGTTAGTGCTTTAGCATTAGTGGCTATTTTTAAAACAATGCCAGACGGAGATATACCGGAGAAAAAATCATACGGAAGTCAGATCAGAATTTTAAAAGACAGCCCCTTTATATTAAGTACTGCAATGAACTTTTTTATGATCGCATCGTGGTTTTCAACTTACAGTTATTTTGCTGATTATTTAATAAAAACCAGAAAAGTAGACATGGCAACCATTAGTTATCTTTTGCTTTTGTTTGGCGTTGTAGGCGTTTTTTCTAATTGGTTGTCCGGAAAAATGCTGACCAAAAGCATAACAAAAACAGTTGCTTTTTTTCTTTGCGGAACTGTGATTATTCCAGTGATATTGGTCTACTCAGTAGATAGCATCTGGACAACTGTAATTGTCATTATTATATGGGGATTTTTTTATGCGCCCTGTTTTTTAAATGCTTCGGCCTATATGATTTCTGCTGCACCAAAATCTTTAGAATTTGCCAATAGTCTGGCAACTTCTTTTGGAAATCTGGGCGTATTTCTGGGTACGGCCGCCGGAGGATGGATTATTTCTCATAGCGCAATTAATAATATTCCGTGGGCAGGAATGGTCTTTGGAATTTTAGCTTTATTGATGGTAGTCTGGAGAAGTGTTTTAGAAAAGAAAAATAAAAAAGTGATACTAATTGATACTATAAATTAATAAAAAGAAATGCTTTCAGGTAAATTTTCCTGAAGGCATTTTTTATTATTTAGAACATATCAATAAAGCAATCAGAATTGAAATTTGACAAATCTCTTAATTAAAAATCAATCATTCAAAATAAGTAAGAAAAATTATCGCTTTATGTTTTTATTTAACTCATTCTCTCCATTATTATCATTCAATGATTTTTGTCATATTTTCTGTTAATTGTGAATCATAAATGTATTTATTTGTTAACTTTCTGATGTTTATAAATTTTTAATGTATTTGTTATCAAGTAATTAAATGTTATTTTTTGTAAACTTTTTTAATCTGATTTTTTTTAGAGTTTATTTGGTTCTAAATTTACCACTCGTAAAAAACGTCAAAAATATCATAATCATGGATGAATTATTAGCTGCAAAAAAGGAAACAATTATTTACACTCAGGATGAAGCAATTCAGGCTTCTTTAGAATATTTTAAAGGAGATAGTCTTGCGGCAACAGTTTGGGTAAGCAAGTATGCTCTTAAAGATTCTCAGGGTAATATTTTCGAAAAATCACCCAATGATATGCACCATCGTATTGCGTCAGAAATTGCGCGAATCGAAAGTCGGTATGCAAATCCGCTTAGCGAAAAAGAAGTTTTCGATCTCATTAAAGATTTTAAATATCTCGTACCTCAGGGAAGTCCGATGACCGGAATAGGGAATCCGTTTCAGGTAGCATCATTGTCGAATTGTTTTGTAATTGGTAATGATAACTCGGATTCGTATGGCGGAATCATGAAAACCGATCAGGAACAAGTTCAGTTAATGAAGCGAAGAGGAGGAGTAGGACATGATTTGTCGCATGTTCGACCAAAAGGTTCTCCGGTTAGAAATTCTGCTTTAACCTCTACAGGATTGGTTCCTTTTATGGAGCGTTATTCTAATTCTACCCGCGAAGTGGCTCAGGATGGACGTCGAGGTGCTTTGATGCTTTCGGTTTCTGTAAATCATCCCGATGCTGCCGATTTTATTGATGCTAAAATGGAACAGGGAAAAGTAACCGGTGCCAATGTATCAGTAAGAATTGATGATATTTTTATGAAAGCAGTAAAAGATGATGCTTTATACGAACAGAAATATCCTATTTTTAGCGAGAAACCATTGTATTCTAAAGTAATAAAAGCAAAAGAACTTTGGGACAAAATCATACACAATGCCTGGAAATCGGCTGAGCCTGGAATTTTATTCTGGGATACTATTATTAATGAATCTTTGCCGGACTGTTATGCTGATTTAGGATACAAAACCTTATCTACGAATCCGTGTGGCGAAATCCCGCTTTGTGCTTATGATTCCTGTCGTTTACTGGCAATAAACCTTTTTTCGTATGTCATTCAACCTTTCACGAAAGTGGCCTCTTTTGATTTTGAACTTTTCAAAAAACATGTAGCCGCCGCTCAAAGAATAATGGATGATATTATTGATCTTGAACTGGAAAAAATTGACGCTATTTTAGAAAAAATCAATCAGGATCCGGAAAGTGATGAGGTGAAAATGGTAGAGAAAAACCTTTGGTTAAACATCAAACATAAAGCCAATGAAGGCCGTCGTACCGGAATTGGAATCACTGCCGAAGGTGATATGCTGGCAGCTCTAGGTTTACGTTACGGAAGCGACGAAGGTATTTTATTTGCCGAAAAAATTCATGAAACGCTTGCATTAGAAGCCTATCGTGGGTCAGTAAATTTGGCGAAAGAACGCGGAATGTTTGCTATCTACGATGCTAAAAGAGAGAAAAACAATCCGTTTTTACTTCGATTAAAAAAAGCTGATGCCGAGTTGTACAATCAAATGCAAAAATACGGCCGTCGTAATATTGCATTATTGACAATCGCACCAACGGGAACTACAAGTTTAATGACGCAAACCACATCTGGTATTGAGCCAGTTTTTCTTCCGGTTTATAAACGAAGAAGAAAAGTAAACCCAAATGATAAAGACGCCAGAGTTGATTTTGTAGATGAATTAGGAGATAGTTGGGAAGAATATGTGGTGTTTCATCACCGATTCAAAGAATGGATGCTGATCAACGGATACGATACTTCTAAAAACTACAGTCAGGAAGAAATTGATGTATTAGTCGAAAAATCGCCTTATTACAAAGCCACCAGTAATGATATCGACTGGCTGAACAAAGTAAAAATGCAGGGGAAAATCCAGAAATGGGTCGATCACTCGATTTCGGTTACTATAAATGTACCTAATGAAACACCAGAGGAAATGGTGAATAAATTGTACATGGAAGCCTGGGAAGCCGGATGTAAAGGTGTTACCGTATATCGTGATGGTTCACGTTCAGGAGTCTTGATTTCGAATACAGAAAAGAAAGAAGAACCAACAGAAACGCAATCGAATACTTTTACAACCAAACGTCCGCAAATATTAGAAGCTGATGTAGTGCGCTTTCAAAACAGTAAAGACAAATGGATCGCTTTTATCGGATTATTAGATGGCAAACCTTATGAGATTTTTACTGGTTTGGTAGATGATGAAGATGGTATTTTGATTCCGCGTTGGGTTTCTGAAGGCTTGATTATCAAAAATAAAAACGAAGACGGAAATACCCGTTACGATTTTCAATATAAAAATACAAGAGGTTACAAAACCACGATCGAAGGACTTTCGCATAAGTTTAATCCGGAATATTGGAATTATGCCAAACTAATCTCAAGTACCCTAAGACACGGAATGCCTATTGATAAAGTAGTAGATTTAATTAGCAGTTTACAACTAGACAGCGAATCTATAAATACCTGGAAAAATGGCGTATCACGTGCCCTGAAACGTTATATCGTAGACGGCACAGAAGTACGCGGACAAAAATGCAGCAATTGCAACTCAGATAATCTTATTTATCAGGAAGGCTGTCTTACATGTAGTGATTGCGGTTCGTCTAAATGCGGTTAAAAGTTTTTTGCCACGAAGGCGCTAAGACGCTAAATTTTTTATAAAGTTTTTTCCACAAAGGCGCTAAGACACGAAGTTTTTTATAAAGTTTTTTCTACCAAGACGCTAAGACGCAAAGTTTTTTTATAATCTATAAATGATTGAAAGCTTTGTGACTTGGTGCCTTCTTGGCATTTTTTATTTTACCCAAAGCAATAGAGAATCTTAGTGCCTTTGTGCCTTCTTGGCATTAACTTTTTTTCACGTAGGGATTATTTTATTAAAAAGTAAGATCAAGGTAAAATCCTATAAACACTGGGATGAAAGTGATTTTTATAACTATATTTTTATGATATATATAGAAATTTAGCTTATAATTGTACTATTTACACAAAATCAAAAAAATACCTTTTATTTTGAAGTATTTAGTTTTACTTTTTATACTGCTATTGGGGTTTTCTCCATTGAGTTATGCACAGGACAATCCTGTAAAATTTCTTGATATTTCTGATGGATTGTCTAACAATTCCGTGACCACTATTTTTCAGGATAGCGACGGTTATATGTGGTTTGGGACTTACGATGGACTCAATCGTTATGACGGCTATAATTTTAAAGTTTTCCGTAACCGAATCAACGATAAAAAATCATTGTTGTTCAATACAATCTATAATATCGAGGGAGATTCCAAAAAAAATATTTGGGTCGGCGGTTCCAATGGTATTTGTATTTACAACAAAACTACAGCCACATTTCATAATGTACAATATACTGTATCGGGTAAAAAACCTGAGGTTTTAAAAGATATTATTCACCAGATGCGTTCTGTTTCGGATAATTTGGTTTTAGTAGCTTCTCAAAACTTAGGTTTAATTGCTTTCGAAAACGGCTCTTTTGTTGGGAAACACATTGCTTTAAATGTTCCCGGAAACAGAATCACCGTCAATAATTATGACGCGATTGCGATTCAGGATGATAAAAAAAATAACCGTTGCTGGGTGTATATCAGGAATGTTGGGGTTTGCAGTTACAGCTATTCTTCTAAAAATTTAAAGGTCGTTTTTCCGCTTTCAATAGAAGTTAAAGCAATGAAACTGGCTGCTGACGGGAACTTATTATTAGGAACCGATGAAGGTTTGTTTCTCTTTAATACCAAATCCGGTGTGCTGTCAGAGAATTACTTTTCGACCAAAAGCAGCGTTACCGATCTTCTTTTAGATAAAAAAAATGAAATCTGGATTACCACAGACGGTTCCGGAATTTATAAAGTCATTGGTAACAGTAAAAAAGCTATTCCGGCAAATGCAATAAAAGAAAATCAGGTTGCCAAAAGTAATTCGGTTTGGAGTTTATACGAAGATAAATCAGGCAACAAATGGTTTGGTTCTTTGCGCGGCGGAATCAGTATGCTCAGCAATACGCCTAAATATTTTAAAAGCATCAAATACAACTCAAAAGATCTGGTTGAAAACTTTATCCTTTCTTTTTGCGAAGACGAAAAAAACAATGTGTGGGTTGGTACAGATGGTGCAGGTTTAAAATATTGGGATCGAAAAAATAATACCTATACCAATTACAGCAACAAACTTTCGAGCAAATTTATTACGGGAATTGTACGCGACAATAACAACGAAATCTGGCTTTCGACCTGGGCTGGAGGCATAAATAAAATTAACCCAAAAAACAATTCGGTTACACCATATTCCTGCTACAATCCATACACGAAACAAATCGAAAAAAATATTTGGTTTGTTTACAAAGATTCAAAAGCTAATATCTGGGCAAGTGGTACAAACGAAGGTGCTTTGTATTTTTTAGACAGAGAAAAAAACAGTTTCACACTTTTTGATCCGTCGGTTACGAATTTGCAATGCATGACCGAAACCAGCGACGGAAAATTGTGGGCAGGAAATTATAGTTCTTTATTTTCTATCGAAAAAGCAACCCGAAAAATCAATAAAATTACGATAGGAAATCCCGTAAGATGCATTCACGAAGACAAGGATAAAAACCTCTGGCTGGGAACACAGGAAGGTGGTTTATTGTTGTTTGACCGAAAAACAAATACTTTTAAAAGACTGACCACAGATGATGGTTTGCCTTCGAACACGGTTTTAAGATTGCTCGAAGATAAAGAAGGCAATCTCTGGATGAGTACCTACAACGGTATTTGCAGATACGATAAAAAGAGAAAAACATTCCGTAATTTTTCTGTCAATGATGGTTTGCAAAGCAATCAGTTTAGTTTTAATGCCGGCCTTAAATTGTCTACAGGAGAATTTTTGTTTGGAGGAATAAACGGTTTTAATGCCTTTTTTCCCGAAGCCATAAAAGGATTCAATCAAAAAAACAACTTACTGCTGTCTGATTTTTATGTCAACAATTTACCTATCGAAGAAAGCAAAAACGACTTAGAGTGGGAGAATGGTAAAATCGAACAAGTAAGCCTTCCGTACGATCAAACCACTTTATCTCTCGAGTTTGTAGCTTTGGATTATAACAATGCCGACAAAATAAATTACGCCTATTATTTAGAAGGCTGGGACGAACAATGGAATTATGTGGGTCAGGCCCGAAAAGCCAATTATGCGAGATTAACCGAGGGGAAATATATTTTTAAAGTAAAAACAACCAATTTTAAAGGTGGCTGGAATAAAGAAGTAAGCTTGATTACCATCGAAGTTTTGCCACCATGGTACAGAGCCTGGTGGGCGTATGCATTGTATTTACTGGCGGGTATTGGTGCTATTTTTGCCTATTTGGAATACAATAAAAACAAAGAAAAACTAAAGTATAAAGTCAAGATTGCTGAACTGGAAAGCAAGAAAGAAAAGGAAATTGCCGAGAAACAATCCTCGATGTTTACCTATATATCGCACGAATTTAGAACGCCGCTTTCGCTGATTATAAATCCGTTGAAAAAAGCAGTGCAGAAAGAAAGTGTACAAAATGGTTCTTCGGGAAGTGATTTGGCGATTGCGCACAGAAACGCCAGAAGACTTTTGAGTCTGGTCGATCAGTTGTTGCTTTTCAGGAAAGCAGAGAATGATGCAGATTCACTCAGATTATCTCCTATAAACGTGAATAATCTTTGTAATGAAGTATACCAATGTTTTGTAAATCAGGCAAAAGATAAAAGTATTCGATACAATTTTGGTATTCCGGATCATGAAATTGTGATCATTGGCGATTATGAAAAAATCGAAATTTCGTTGTTCAATTTAATGTCAAATGCCTTTAAATACACTCCAATTGGCGGAGAAATCAATCTTAAACTTACAGAAAACGATTACGAAGTTTTCTTAGAAATTTCGGATAGCGGAGATGGAATCGAAGCCAAAGATATTGAAGTGATTTTCGAAAAATTCAAACAAATAAAATCGAAAGTATCCATAGGAACCGGTTTCGGAATCGGGCTTTATATCGTAAAACATTTTGTCGACAAACACAAAGGAACCGTAAGCTGTACCAGTGAAATTGGCAAAGGAAGTACTTTTAAACTCACATTCCTAAAAGGAGACAGCCATTTTGATAATGTCGAAATTACAAATGAAATTCCAAAAAGAAGCCAGTTATTTGATGAACTTATTATAGATGATGGTCAGGAGAATCAGGCTGCGAATCCTTCAGTTTCAGAAAATGATTTCCAGAAAATCATGCTTACAGATAAGCGTACGGTTTTGATTATTGATGATAATGTCGAAATAAGAGCTTATCTGATCAAATTATTTTCTGAATCCTATATTGTTTACAGCGCCGAAAATGGGGAAGAAGGTCTAAAACTAACCAAGAAACACATGCCTGATCTGGTGATTAGTGATATCACGATGGAAGAAATGGATGGTTTGGAATTGTGCCGAAAAATAAAAGAAAATGACGCATTGTCTCACATTCCGGTTATTTTATTAACCGCATCAAAAAATCCCGAAACGCATCTGCAGGGTATCAACGACGGAGCCGATGATTATATCACCAAACCTTTTGATGATGATATTCTCGTAGCGCGTGTAGAATCGCTACTAAGAAACCGCAGCAATTTGCGCACCTATTTCTTAGATAGTATCACGCTCAAAGAAAACACCCAGAAAGTACCGCAGGAATATCAGGAAATCCTAAAAAAGTGTATCGATATTGTCGAAGCCAATATTCATAAAAGAGATTTTACAATAAAAAACTTTGCCCTCGAAATGGGAATGAGCCATAGAACATTGTACACGAAAATTAAAATCATTTCCGGCCAGACTTTAAATGCATTTATCCGTTCGGTTCGAATTCGAAGAGCGGCCATGTTAATGCTTACCGAAGATATCAATATTACCCAGGCAAGTGCCGAAGTCGGTTTTGAAGATCCTAAATATTTCAGACAGCAATTTGTAAAACTCTTTGGGATGACACCTTCAGAATACATCAAAAAGTACAAGAGTTCTTTCAACTCAGATCTTAATGTTATTAAATAATTCTAAAGCATTTTTCACGTTCAAACCTGTCATTTCGATTTCATGATCAGCCAAAATCTTTTTTTTCAGGAGCTAATCCCGCTATTCGCTACAATCTTTTGTTCCGAACCCCGGAACAAAAGGATTTCCACTTCTATCGGGGCTAGGGCAATCATTTTCATAATAATATTTTCGTCTGGTTTGTCATTTCGACTGAAGGGAGAAATGACAAAATAATAATCATTTTTAATATTTATGATGAAAATCAATTTCTTGTTTTTTAAACGGATTAATCCATTATTTGAATTTCGAATACCCAATGTTGTCATTTCGACGGAGGAGACTCGAGCGATAGCGAACAGACGAAGTAAATCTCCGCAAGTAACTCCGTAACGAAAGTCTAATTTTTGTCGAGCTTCTCGTCGAGATTTCTCCTCCGTCGAAATGACAAATCTTGAGTTGATATCTTATTGTCGAAAAAACGCAAACGTTTTAGCTGTAAAACATCATTTTATTTACTAATTACATATAATTCAAAAATAGACTGGTATTTTTTCATAGTCCTTAATTTTTAATCCAAAATAATAGTTAATTGCAATTTTGACCTCCTTTTTTTTCCATTTTACCCCTCCTTAAAAGTGTTGAATATACATTTCTTTGTACTTATAGTAATCTGTTAGTTGAATTACTGTGTATAATATAAGTGTTTATTTTACGATAAGTTTTTTGATCTGTTTAAAGGAATTGAGCCTTCTTTAAAATAAGATAGTAAGAGTTGGTTTTACATGTTTACTTATCAAACCCGCAGTGAAAACTGCGGGGTAAAATAAAGGTTAATTATACAATTAGATCAATAAGAAGTTGTCTTATTAAGACGAGAAGTATATAAATAAAAAAAAGAAAAAAGTAGCTAACAATTAACCAAACTCATCCATATGAAAATAACCACATAATGAATTTTTTGTTCTTCTGTTTTTCCCCTAAAAAAATAGCAGCAACAATATCCTCACAAATTAAACCTACAGAATTTTTTAAACTATCACTTTACAATACCTAACTAACCTAACCTTAAAAATCAAATGAAAAAAAATGTATTTTTATTTTTTCTTGCTGTTTTTGCTGTTCTTTTTACAGGATGTCAAAATAACGAATCTGATTTTCCAAGTTCTGATAATCCTACTGTTGTTGTTTCAACAAAGGAAATTTACGGAGCACCAAGCAGGAAATTTGAAATTAAAGCCGCTTTGGCTGACGATTTAGGATTAAAAAGCGTGAGAATTCAAATCCCTGAATTATCACTGGACAAAGTCATTGCTTTTGCAACTGATCCCTTACTTAAATCATACGACTTAAGTTATTTTTTTGAAATTCCTGCCAATAGAGGAACCTCTGAAGCTTTCAAAATAAAATTAACGATTACCGATGTTTCAGGAAATGCAATTGATGAAGACATCAACTTACGTCTTGACGGAGAATTTGCTGCGCCATCAATCACAATGATTACTCCAAAAGAAGGAGCCGTTATTTTATTGTCGACAAGCAATAAAATGCCAGTAAATTTTGTTGTGAATGACGATTCAGGAATCGATTTTATTCAAATTCAGTGTGCTGCATTGGGTATCGACGAAACAGTTCAGTTAACAGGATCTCCACAATCGTATACTTTCAATAAAACCTATACATTACCGGTAACGGCTGATAATTATGTTTTAACAATTACGGCAAAAGACAAATTTGCGATTCCGAATACTGGAACGTTAAGCGTAAATGTTGTGGCTACAAATGAATATCCGGCAATTTACTTATGCGATCAGCCAAAAGGCACAAACCTTACTACTGATGCGGTTGGAGTTCCAATGTATTTCCACAATAAAGAAGGGCAAGATTTCGAATTCAAATATTATGCAGATAAAGACAATAAAGAGATTTATTTCTTAGGTCAGGAATCTGATTTTGCGCCACATTGTTTTGGCTTAAATGCTTCGGGAGAATTGGCAGATGATGTTGCTTCGACACCAATTATCTTACCTACAAAAGGATATTATGTAATCAAAGTAAATCCGAACACTTTAAAATATACTGCAACTAAATATACGCCATCAAGCAAAGTCTGGGCTGATGTAGCCAACGGATTATGGCATGATGAAGAAGCCAAAAGAAGACCTTTCGTAAGTGTTTGCGGTGCCGGAATTCAGGGTGCTGACTGGGATACCTGGACGGCTTGGGTTCAAACAGGATTACACTTAGCCAACAACCCAAATAATCCTTACCAATTAGTAGGAGAGTATACGCTGACAGGAACTATGGAGGCAACTTTTACAGGTCAGTGGTGGAATCCATCATGGAGGTTAATCAAAAACGGGGTGGCTACAATGTCGCCGGGAGAAAACGGAAATGCTAAATATCCTGCAGCTCCGGGAGTTTACAAAGTGGTGCTGGATACCGAATTGGAAAGACTTTTTGTTACTAAAAAATAGTAGCTTATCATCTGGCTATAACATTTAATTAAAAAATATCTTAATATGAAATATAGATTTATATGGTTGTTTATTACCATGTTGTGCAGTGCTGCAACGTTTGGTCAAATAACAGTAAAAGGAACCGTAAAGGATAAAGGCAATGTGCCCATTCCGGGAGTAAACTTATTGGTAAAAGGATCTGCAAGTACAGCGGCTACAGATTTTGATGGAAATTTTACGATTTCTGTTCCAAATAAAAATTCTCAGATCGAGTTTTCGTTCATTGGCTTTGCCAATAAAACAATTTCGGTAGGAGAGCAAACTGTTCTGAATGTGACTCTTGAAGAATCAAGCCAAGTATTAGACGAGATTGTTGTGGTAGGTTATGCCGCGGTAAAAAAGAGCGATGTAACGAGTTCGATTTCTTCTATAAAAGGAAAAGAATTACAAACCATGACTGTGGGTAACGTTGCAGAATCTTTGCAGGGTAAAGTTGCCGGAGTTCAGGTTACAGGTCAGGGTGGTCCTGGCGCTCAGCCAAGGGTTTTAATTCGTGGAATTTCTACGGTAAACCTTAACACAGATCCGCTTTATGTGATCGACGGAATCCCGATGGGAACGAGCATCAACTTTTTGAGCAACAATGAGATTGAATCGATGGAAGTATTAAAAGATGCTTCTGCAAGTGCCATTTACGGTTCAAGAGCTTCGAACGGAGTTATTTTGATCACGACCAAAAAAGGTAAAAGCGGTCAGACAAGATTCAATTTTGATTTAAGTTCAGGGATTCAGATGATGAATAACCCTTATAATATGGCAGATGCTGAAGGCTACGCTAGTATTATGAACAAAGCTTACAACAATTCAGGATATGCAGATTATTTGCCAAATCCGTCTCAATACAGAGGAAAAACTACTGATTGGTGGAAAGCTGGAATTAAGTCCGGAGCGCCTGTAACGAATGCTTCTTTGGGAGTTAGCGGAGGTTCTGACAAACATACTTATTCTATTAGTTTAAACTATTATAACTCAGAATCTATTTATGAAGTGGGAGGATGGGAAAGAATCACGATGAGAATCAACAACGATTTTAAATTCTCGGATAAATTTTCTGCCGGAATTACTTTAAATCCTCGTTACGAAACTTACGGAGCTCCTGGAAACTGGGCTGATTTTGATAAAATTGATCCTATTACGCCAGTTTACAAACCAGCAGATCAATTGACTGGATTAGAAAACGAATACAGCATTTTTGCACGTTCTCCTTCATACATCTGGAATCCTGTTGCATCTGTAAAACGTTATGATGATTTTACAGATCAGTACAACTTAAATACAAACGGTTATTTGCAATATACGCCTATAAAAGGTTTGGTAATTCGTACTCAGGCTTCTGTAGAAGTAGGAGATAAAGTAAGAAGCAAATTTACGCCTGATTTCGTAATCGATGCGGCACACGAAAAAGCAGAGATCAATACAATCGAAAGATGGAATACAACAAATGTTGACTGGACATGGCAAAATACGATTACTTATTCAAGAGCATTTGCAGAAAAGCATAATTTCTCTTTAATGGTAGGTAATACTATGGAAGAATACAATGGTAAAGATCTTTGGGGATACGGAGAAGGAGTGCCTAACAATACTGATGCCATGAGAGAATTAAATGCTGCAACGAAAAACCGTAATAGCGGTGGTAACAGCTGGTCAAGTTCTTTGATGTCTTATATTTCTCGTTTCTCATACAATTATGACAGTAAATATTATTTTACAGGAACATTCAGACGTGATGGTTCTTCTAAATTCATGACGAATAATAAATGGGCCAATTTCCCATCGGCATCTGTTTCATGGAGAATTCTTAACGAAGGATTTATGGAATCTACAAAAGATGTTTTAAGCGATTTAAGATTTAGAGCCGGTTGGGGTAAAGTAGGAAATCAGGGATTACCAACAGCAGTTTATCAATCTAACATTGGTCAGGGATTTTATCCTATAGGCGATGTAGTGGGCGATACTTCATTCCCGTCATCAATGGCGAATAAAGACATCAAATGGGAAACAGTAGAAGATATGAGTTTTGGACTTGATTTCGGATTATGGAAAAACAAACTTTCTGGATCTTTAGAGTATTATCAAAAGAAAACCAAGGATATGTTGTTCCTGAAACAATTTCCAACTTACAGTGGTTTCCCGGACAATTCAAGAATCTGGTCAAACGTAGGTTCTATGCAATCAAGCGGTATTGATTTATTGGTTTCTTATAAAGATAAAAAAGGAGATTTCTCTTATGGAGTTGATGTTACTTTTACAACAGTAAACATAGAAATGCTGTCATTATCATCTGAAGGAGAAAGACTTTACGGAGCAGGAAACAGAACCCTAACGATGAAAGGTGAAGAACCTGGATTTTTCTACGGATATGTTGCTGACGGTTTATTCCAAAACCAAACACAATTGAATTCGCATACAGACGAGCACGGAACAAAATTACAGCCTTATGCTCAGGTAGGAGATGTTCGTTTTAAAGATGTAAACGGTGACGGAAAAATAGATGAAAAAGACCGTACAAAAATTGGTTCACCTTGGGCAGATTACAACGTGGGTCTGAATTTGAATTTTGCTTACAAACAATTTGATTTAGTAGCCAACTTTTACTCCAGTATTGGAAATGAAATCGTAAACGAAAACATTTCGGATTTATACAATGGTGCAAGCTTAACCAACAAAGTAAGCGGCTTAGAGCAAATGGCCTGGCATGGCGAAGGAACTTCAAACCGTGTTCCTCGTTTGTCTAAAGATGATAACAACGAAAACTTTACCAAATTCTCTTCTTTATATGTTGAAGATGGTTCGTTTGTACGTATGAAAAACCTTCAGGTTGGATATTCGTTCTACAACAAATTTGGTTTAGATAAATTGAGAATCTCATTATCAGGACAAAATTTATGGACATGGACCAAATACGATGGTGTTGATCCTGAAGTTGCAGGAGGAGATCCTGACAAAGGCGACAGAGTAAAAGGAGCAGGTTTTGGAGGATGGAACTATCCGGTTCAGCCAACTATTTTGATGGGGCTTAATGTAGCATTTTAATAAAAAACGACATGAAAAAAACGATATTATCAATACTAGCTTTTTCTCTAATTGCAGTTTCATGCAGCGATTTTATTGAAAAAGACGAAAGAGGTAAACAAACCTTAGAGAACTATTTTCAAACCGCGCAGGAATGCGAGAATTATGCCAATGAGCTAACACAGCGATTATTGCTTGCCAAAGACTGGTGGGTACTAACAGCGCCAAGAGTAACCAACGAAATGGCTACTGATGATGCCTGGATGGGTAATACAGGTCAGGATAACAGTGCACACAGACCAGCTTCGCAATACCTGATAACACCTGATAATATGGGAGATATGAATGGTGCTTATACCGCTCATTATTACACCATTCAATCAGCCAATATTGGTTTAGAGAAAATGGCTGCATCGCCAATTCCTGATGCACAGAAAAATCAATATATGGGAGAATCTTTATTCGTTCGTGCTTACTGCTATTACGAATTGGTGAATCTTTATGGAGCGGTTCCTTTATATACAAAAGTATTGGGAACTTCAGATCTAAATTTACAACGTAGTCCTGTTGCAGCTGTTTACGCTCAAATAGAAGCCGATCTTAAGGAATCTGCTGCAAAACTGGATAATGCTCCGGTAGCCAGAAACGGAAGAATCAATAAATGGGCTGCTTATGCTTTATTGGCGCGTGTTTCGTTGTTTCAGGAAAAATGGGCTGAAGCCAAATTATACTCAAACAAAGTAATTACTGAAGGGCCTTATGCTCTTGAATCTGATTTCTTAAACATCTGGAATGTAAACAACCATAATGGTGTTGAATCTATTCTTGAAGCGCAAACTTCAGCTGTTCAGGATAAAAATCTTGGAGCTGCTTTACCAACTTTGGCAGGAGCCAGAGGAGAAGACAAGAAAAACTTTCCGAGTAATGATGCAGGAGATGTTTTAGATGGTTGGGGATGGTGTATGCCAACCAGCGATTTAGAGAATGCTTATCTTTCAGAAAATGATGTAATTCGTCGCAGAAGCACTATTACAAAATGGGGAGAAGCTGCATACGGAGATGAGGTGTTGAATCCAACACACAAATTCAGTTTAAACGATAATAAATCAGGACGTATCATTCGTAAATATTATATTCCGATCGCGACACGTCGTGCATTAGACAAAAAAGACGGACACTTACCATTGAATATTCCGTTGATTCGTTTGGCCGAAATGTATCTTACAAGAGCAGAAGCTAACTATCATACTGGCGGAGACGCTTTAGCAGATATCAACATCATTAGAGCCCGTGTAAAATTAGATCCAAAAACAGGATTATCAGGACCAACACTTTTAAGACAAATCTACAAAGAGCGTCGTTTAGAACTGGCTTTCGAAGGATTGCGTTTGTATGATATTCGTCGTGAAAAAGATCCAAATACAGGAAGACCTGTTATCGAATCATTAATGGGACCAAACGGAACTTTTGTTCAGTACAACCTGAATTCTACAGATCCTTACGAAACAACCAATTTAAGAGAACCTCAGGATAAAGGAATCAATTTTAATCCTGCAAAACACTTAGTATGGCCAATACCTCAAATCGAAATTGATTTAAGTGGCGGATTAATCACTCAAAATCCTAATTACTAAAATGAGATTTATAAACAACAATAAAGTAAGTCTGCTGTGTGCAGGCTTACTTTTCGCAAACTCATTTTTGGTAAGCTGCGATTCAGAAAACAACGGAAACTCAGATGCTGAAAATACTACAGCCGAGTTGAGTATAAATCTGGATGCAAATCTTCAAACAATGGAAAGCTTTGGTGCTTCTGATGCCTGGCAATGTAATTTTATAGGAAGAAATTGGCCTTCGGATAAAAAAAATAAAATAGCCGATTTACTTTTCAGTAAAGAAGTAGATGCAGACGGAAATCCAAAAGGAATTGGTTTATCATTATGGCGTTTCAATCTTGGTTCAGGAAGTGCTGAGCAGGGAGATGCAAGTGATATTACAGATGAATGGAGACGTACCGAATGTTTCACCAACGATGGAGTTACTTACAACATGAACAAACAAGCCGGTCAGGTTTGGTTTATGAAAGCGGCAAAAGAGCGTGGTTTAGAAAAATTACTGGCTTTCGCCAATAGTGCTCCGGTGTATTTAACACAAAACGGGAAAGCGCACGCATCCATAAAAGAATTTTATAATATAAAAGAGGGAAAATGGTCAGAATTAGCTGATTTCTGGACCAACTCTTTAGATAAACTAAAAACAGAACACGGTCTAACAATCGATTATGTTGCTCCGTTTAATGAGCCACAATACGAGTGGGACGGTTCAGGACAAGAAGGTTCACCGGCAACGAATGCTAATATTTACAGTTTTGTAAATGTCCTTTCACCAAAATTACAATCAAAAGGATTGACTTCTCAGATTGTGGTAGGAGAAACAGCAGCTTACGAACATTTATACAAAACAGTTTCTGGTAAAGAAAACAGATCGAACCAAATCGATTATTTCTTCGGAGTAAATTCGGCTAAAAATATTGCTGGATTACCAAATGTAAAAAAGACCATTTCAGGACACAGTTACTGGCAAGCATGGCCTTTGACAGAGTTGGTGTATTCAAGACAATTGGCAGCAACAAGAACGCAGTCAGTTCCGGGATTAAGCCTTTGGTCATCAGAATATTGTGTTTTAGAAAGCCCTGGAACAGCTGAATTACCAGGCGGAGCAGGTCCGGGAAGAGATTTAGGAATCCAGACAGCACTTTGGACAGCCCGTATTATCAGTACAGATATTGCCGTTGGTGGTGTTTCGTCATGGCAATGGTGGACAGCCATCAGCCGCGGAGATTACAAAGACGGTTTAATTCACGTAGACGATGGTTCAAGCAACGGAGCAGGAAATGCAGATTATTGCAAAAACGACGGTTTTGTCAGAGATGCAAAAACACTTTGGGCATTAGGAAACTTTTCATTCTTCGTAAAACCGGGAATGGTGAGAGTTCAGATTCCTAGTGTAGATAATGCCACTTCCGTGAATGGTGTAATGGTTACTGCATACAAAGATGCGACAACAAAAAAATTAGTAGTTGTAGCAGTAAACGTTGGCAAATCGGCGAAAGCCTATAAACTGAACCTTTCAGGCGGTGCATTAACAGATAATAAATTGACACCTTATACCACTTCTGAAACCTTGAGTTTGAAAAAAGGAACCGCTGTTGAAGCTTCTGGATTTGAAATTCCTGCTAAGTCAATTGTGACTTATGTTGGGACATATAAGTAAGAGTAAAAAATTAACCGCAAAGCGCGCAAAGAAAGACCGCAAAGGTTCGCCAAGCTGATATAAACTTTGCGAACCTTGCGAAAACTTAGCGTCATTGCGGTTGAAAAAACAAAAAGAATAAATGAGAAAAGTATACATCTCGCTTTTATTGGTCATGAGCTCGCTGTCGTATGCACAGCGAACCGTCACCATTAGCACTGATCATGTAGTACAAACCATGGATGGTTTTGGAGGCTCTGATGCCTGGAGATGCCAGTTTGTGGGTAAAAATTGGCCGGAACAAAAAAAGAATGCCATTGCCGATTTGCTTTTTAGCAAAGAAATCGATGCACAGGGAAATCCAAAAGGAATCGGGCTTTCGATCTGGAGGTTTAATCTGGGTGCGGGAAGTACGGAGCAAGGCGAAAAAAGTAAAGTTTCGGACGAGTGGAGAAGAAGCGAATCTTTTTTGCAGGCAGATGGTACTTACGATTTTAATAAACAAGAAGGACAAAGATGGTTCTTGCAGGCAGCCAAAAAACGTGGTGTCGAAAAATTCCTGATTTTTACCAATAGTCCGCCGGTTTACATGACCAAAAACGGATTATCTTTTGCATCCGAAAAGAATAAACTGAATCTAAAAGATGGTGCAATTCCAAAATTTGCCGATTTTCTAGTTCAAAGTATTCAGGGATTGGAAAAGAAAGAAGGAATCAAATTTGATTATGTAAGCCCAATCAACGAACCGCAATGGGAATGGATGCCAAAACATGGCGACACCAACAGTCAGGAAGGAACTCCGGCTACCAATCAGGAAATTTACGATTTGACCAAATCACTTTCAGAAAAACTGAAAGCGAATAAAATGAATACAGAAATCGTCATTGCCGAAGCCGCCCAAATCGATTATTTATATGAAAATGTAAATTCCGAAAACCGCGACAAGCAAATTGATTATTTCTTTGGAAAAACGAAAACCAACGTTTCAAAATTCCCAAATGTAAAAAACGTCATTTTAGGACATAGTTATTTTACTACCTGGCCAATTGAAAGACAGGTTTTAAGCAGAAAATTAATTGCTGCCAACATCAAACAAAATCCGGGATTAAAATACTGGCAATCGGAATATTGTATTTTAGAAAATCCGGGAGAAGCTGAAATTCCTGGTGGTTCAGGCGGAGGAAGAGATTTAGGAATGCAAACTGCCTTATTCGTAGGGCGTTTGATTCACAATGATATTGCTGTTGCCAATGCTGCTTCATGGCAATGGTGGACATCGCTAACACGTGTTGATTACAAAGACGGTCTGATTTATCTTGATGACGGAAAAAGCAACGGAGGAACAGCGCCGGATTATGTAAAAAATGACGGAGAATTTCACGATTCAAAATTACTTTGGGCTTTAGGAAATTACTCTTTGTTTGTACGTCCGGGAATGCTTAGAATCGATGTTCCCAATCAAAACGATCTGGAAGCAGCAAACGATGTAATGCTAACCGCTTATAAAGATGTCGAAAACAAAAAGCTAATTGTAGTAGCCGTAAACGTTGGAAAATCAGCCCAAAAATACAAATTCAACTTATCGAAAGGAACTTTAAAAAACAATGATTTTACACCTTACATAACCTCAGATACTTCGAATTTAAAAAGAGCAGCAACTCAAAAAATCGACAATCTCGAAATTCCCGCAAAGTCTATAGTGACGTTTGTGGGGGAGCTTGAGTATTAGTTTTCAGTCTCAGTTTACAGTCACAGTTACAGTTTAAACCTGAAACAAAAAAATAACAAATTTAACATAACAAAAAGCTTAGAAACTTAGATTCTTAGCCACTTAGAACCTTTAAAAAAAAATGTTTACAAAAAAGATCTTACTACCCGTATTACTCTTCTCGTGTTTGTCTGCATTCAGTCAGATCTCGTTTGGAGATTCAAAGAAAATCAATGACAACTGGAAGTTCAATCTTCAGGATACTCCGGATGCTCAAAAACAAGCTTACGACGATAGCAAATGGCAATCGGTAAATGTTCCTCATGATTGGAGCGTAAAAGGACAATTGAGCCCAACATTGGCTAGTTGTACCGGTTTTTTACCTGGCGGAATTGGCTGGTACCGCAAATCGGTTACGATTCCTCAAAGTAAAACAGGCGAAAAAGTCTATTTGTATTTTGAAGGCGTTTACAACAGAAGCGAGGTTTTCATCAACGGACATTCATTAGGGAAACGTCCAAACGGATATATTTCTTTTGCTTATGATGCGACTCCGTATGTAAAATATGGTGGAGAAAACACGATTTCAGTTCGTGTAGATCACAGTCAAAGTGCCGATTCAAGATGGTACACAGGTTCAGGAATTTACCGTGATGTTTGGTTGGTATATTCTAATCCGGTTCATATTGCACAATGGGGTGTTTATGCATATCCGGAAGTAAAAAAAGGAACAGGAACACTAAATGTTGAGGTTGAGGTTGAAAATGGTTCAGCTGCAAAATCAAGTCTTACCGTAGTAAATGAACTGATTTCAAAAGACGGAAAATCAGTAGGGAAATCTTCATCTAAAGTAGAGGTTGCCGCTAATAAAAACGGAAAAATTTCGACTAAAATAAATGTAAAAAATCCGCAATTATGGGATTTAGAGAACCCAAATTTATATCAGCTTAAAACCACTGTTTTCAAAGACGGAAAACAAATTGATGAAACGGTAACGAAAACCGGTTTCAGAGATTTCAAATTCGATCCTAATAATGGTTTTGCATTAAACGGAAAATGGATGAAAATGAAAGGTGTTTGTCTGCACCATGACGCCGGAGTTTTAGGTTCTGCAGTACCAAGAGAAGTTTGGGAAACAAGACTGAAAACATTAAAAGAAATTGGTGTAAATGCAATCCGTACCAGTCATAATCCGCAAGCGCCTGTTTTTTATGAACTTTGCGACGAGTTGGGAATATTGGTTTTAAACGAAGCTTACGACGAATGGGAATTTCCAAAACGTAAATGGTTAGAAGGCTGGAATTATGGAACTCCGGGATTCGAAGGTACGTTTGATATTTTTGCAGATTACGCAGAGAAAGATCTGGAAGATTTTGTACGTCGTGACAGAAACCACCTTTCGGTTTTTGCATGGAGTATTGGTAATGAAGTAGATTATCCAAATGATCCGTATTCTCATCCGGTTCTGGATAAAGGAAAAGACGGATTTGGACAAGCCAATTATGGTGGTTACAAAAAAGATGCGCCAGATGCGATGCGTCTTGGAGCAATTGCAAAACGTTTGGTAGCTGCGGTTAAAAAATACGACAAATCACGCCCAACAACTGCTGGTTTAGCGGGAGTTGCAATGTCTAACGAAACAGAATATCCTGGTGCTTTAGACATTACAGGATATAATTATACAGAAAGTAAATACCAATCGGATCACGAGAAATACCCGAACAGAGTTATTTTTGGAAGTGAAAACGTTCACGACATGGAACCTTGGTTGGCGGTAAAAAACAACAAACACATCTTCGGACAATTCTTGTGGACAGGAATTGATTATTTAGGTGAATCAGGAAGATGGCCATCAAGAGGTTTTTACTCAGGATTGGTTGATTTTGCAGGAGTAATCAAACCTAGAGGATATTTCCGTCAGTCACTTTGGTCAGATAAACCAATGGCATATATCGGAACTTATCCATTAAAAGATGTAAAAGATGTTTCTAAAGATGCATGGGCAATTTGGAATTACACTCAAGGTGAAAAAATTCGCGTAGTGGTGTATACCAATGCAGCAAAAGCACGTTTAGAATTGAACGGAAAAGTAGTGGGCGAAACAAAAGCTTACGACGAAAAAACCGGAATTATCTATTGGGATATTCCATTTGCTTCAGGAAAACTAGAAGCAGTTGGTTTAAGTAAAGATGACAAAGAAGTAAGCAGATATGCTATTTCGACTACACAACAACCTGTAGAGTTAACTATTGCAGACAAAAACATTACGATTACAAAAGACAAAGGAGTTGCTAAAATCATGGTTCAGGTTAAGGACCAGAACGGTTTGCCGGTTATGCTTTCAGATAATGAAGTTACCTGCACCATTAGCGGACCTGGAGTTTTATTAGGACTTGAGGCAGGAAACAACAGCGACATGACGGATTATACAGATAATGTTCAAAGAGTTTTCCACGGTCATATTGCAGCATACATTCAGGCAACCGGAGAAGCTCAGCCTATAAAAGTGACGTTTACAAGTCAATGGTTAAAACCAGTTGAAGTTACCATTAATGTGAAATAATCAGTTTTCAACGAAGACCTAACAGGTTTTTAATCCCGAGGGCTCGGGCAATGTCATTAAGTTAAGGGGAAATCTACAAAATTACTTAAAAGTTTAATCAAGAAAGTAATTAGAAAAATCCGTTTTTATCAGCGTTTTCGCTTTAGCGAATCAGTAAAATCAGCGTCTAATTTTGACGCGGATAAAACAGATTTACTTCGTAAAAACGCAGATAAAAACAGATTTTATTTTCTAAAAGCTTAACTTAATGACATTGGGCTTCGGGACTGTTAGGTCTAACAATGCAATGTTATAAAAAAATTAACCTGTCAGTCTTTTTGTTAAGCTGATGGGTTTATTTTTATAGTATCCAAAAGTTTATTATATTTAAAGTGTAAAATTTACACATATTTAATTAAAATGAAAATAAAAAATACAATTGCTTTGGCAATAGGCGTTGTTTTAGCATCGGTTTCATCGAATGCTCAAACGACAACATTCAAAAAAGAAGAATTCAAACAATGGGCACAAACGCCGCCAATGGGTTGGAACAGTTGGGATTGCTACGGTTCTACAGTTGAAGAACACGAAGTAAAAGCCAACGCCGATTATATGGTAAAAAACCTGAAAAAATTTGGTTGGGAATATGTCGTAGTCGATATCAGATGGTTTGTAGAAAATGACAAAGCAGGAGGATACAATCAAACAGATCCGCGTTATGTAATCGATCAGTACGGAAGATATTTGCCGGCTTTAAATCGTTTTCCATCTGCAAAAGACGGACAAGGATTTAAACCTTTGGCAGATTATATCCATAAAAAAGGATTGAAATTCGGGATTCACATTATGCGCGGAATTCCTAAAAAGGCCGTTGAAGACAAATTACCTATTAAAGGTACAAACGGAATCACAGCCGATCAGATTTACTCAACAGCATTGCAATGCGAATGGTTAAGAGACAATTATACTGTTGTTGCAGACAAACCAGGAGCACAGGAATATTACGATTCGTTATTTGAATTGTACGCACAATGGGGCGTTGATTTTATCAAAATCGATGATTTATCAAGACCGTATCACGAAGGAGAAATCAACCTGATCAGAAACGCAATCGACAAATGCGGACGCAAAATTGTCTTAAGCACTTCACCGGGAGAAACTCCTATCACTGCTGCGCCACACGTAACCACCCACGCCAATATGTGGAGAATGGTAGACGACGTTTGGGATACCTGGCCACACATTACACATTTAATGAATGTTGCTCAAAAATGGTATCCGTACATTGCACCAGGAACATGGCCAGACTGCGATATGATTCCGCTTGGACGTATTTCTTTAAGAGGAGAACGTGGCGAAGACAGAATGTCGCGATTAACAAAAGACGAGCAATATACTTTGATTACTTTCTTCAATATTTTTAAATCACCTTTGTTTTTTGGTGGAGATTTACCAAGTAATGACGCTTTTACTTTATCATTATTAACGAATAAAGAAGTGGTAAAAATGCACAATGAAAGTACCGATGTAAAACAACTTTTCCAGAAAGACGGAAAAATTGCGGTGACTTCAAAAAATCCTAAAGACGGAAGTACTTATTTGGCGTTATTTAATATCTTGGATAGTGAGACAGAAACGATTTCGGTAAATTTATCAGATCTTGGAATTTCAGGTTCAGTTCAGGCTGTTAATTTGTGGACAGGGGAGAAATCGACAGTTTCAGCTACAGCAGTTTCAGCAGCATTAAAACCTCATAGTTCAGTACTTTTTCAATTAAAAGCTAAAAAATAATGAAGAAGCTTTTACTGCGTCATCGAATTCTGATTGTACTTTTTGCAGTTTTTATTTCATTTGCATTTGGTTTAAAATCAAAAGAAGACAAACCGGACAAGGTATACCTTTTCGCCTATTCCACATTAAAAAATAATGGAAAAAACGGACTTCATTTTGCCTGGAGTACAGATCAGAAAAACTGGTTTGGCGTAGGTCCTGAACATTCTTTTTTAAAATCAGATTATGGAAGTTGGGGACCAACGGGTAAATCAATGTCTGAAGCTTTTTTGATTCAGGATGATAACGGAATTTTTCATTGTTTTTGGGGAGTGCAGGATGATGTTTTTGCAGCTGCTTCAAGTAAGGATTTGATTAACTGGACAAGACAAAGTTACATTCAGGCAATGAAAAATGTGACGAAAAATGAATCAGGTAAACCAATTATTCAAAACATAAAAGTCAGCAAAAAAGCAGGACAATATACCATTCATTGGAAAGCAGATAACGCAAATTACACTAGTGTTACCAAAGATTTTAAAACATATTCTAAAGCCATAATTGATGACAATAAAGCTCCTCAGTTTAGTGAAATCACATTACAGGGAGAAACTCAAAAAGGAACTATTACTGAAGTCGATTGGACTTTAGTCGATTCGCTGATAAAAAGCATGGAATCATCAAGGCTTAGGGACAAACAAGATAATACTTCACCAAAAAGTGATAGTTTGCTGTTTGTTGGCCTGAAACCTGTAACGGCTCAAATAAGTATTGACGGAAAGGATTCTAAAAAAATAAGCAATATGCTTACGGGAATGTTTTTTGAAGATATTAATTACGCTGCAGATGGTGGTTTATATGCTGAATTGATCCAGAATCGTGATTTTGAATATTCGTTACACGATAAAAAAGGCAGTGATAAAAACTGGAATGAAACAATGGCGTGGAGTGGAAATTTTAAGGTAGAAAAGGAAAATCCAATTCATCCTAATAATTCGCATTATGCTGTGCTTACAAAAAGTAAAATCAGCAATTCAGGTTTTGACGGAATTCCGCTTAAAGCGAATGAAAAATACGATTTCAGTGTTTTTGCAAAAGGAGCAAAATTTACGGTAAAATTAATTGGGGCTAGCGGAGAAACTTTGGCGGAAGCCGCACTAAAACCCAATACTTCATGGAAAAAAATTAGCGCAGTGCTAAAAGTATCCAAAACAGTAAGCGATGCTCATTTAGAAATTAGTTCTGATGGAGAAGTTGCCGTTGATATGGTATCTCTTTTTCCTCAAAAAACGTTCAAAAATCATAAAAACGGACTTCGTGCTGATTTGGCTGAAACCATTGCGGATATGCATCCAAAGTTTGTTCGCTTTCCTGGTGGCTGTGTAGCTCACGGCGATGGAATAGAAAATATTTACCGTTGGAAAAATACTATTGGACCTTTAGAAAGCCGGACTCCAATGCGTAATATTTGGGGATATCATCAATCACTTGGATTAGGATATTTTGAATATTTTCAGTTTTGTGAAGATCTGGGCGCGCTTCCTGTTCCGGTTTTAGCGGCAGGAGTTCCGTGTCAAAATTCATCTGACGGTGGTGCCGGACAACAATTTGGTATTCCGATGGAAGACATGGATGAATACGTGCAGGATGTTCTGGATTTAATTGAATATGCCAACGGTCCTGTTACAAGTGTTTGGGGTAAAAAACGTGCTGAAGCAGGACATCCTAAACCTTTTAATTTAAAATATGTTGGTATTGGTAATGAAGATTTAATTAGTGATGTTTTTGAAGAACGTTACAGAATGATTGTAAAAGCCGTGCAGAAAAAATATCCTGAAATTATCATTATTGGTACTGTTGGACCCTTTTTTGAAGGCACAGATTATAACGAAGGATGGGCGATTGCCGATGATTTGAAACTGCCAATTGTAGACGAACATTATTATCAAAGTCCGGGTTGGTTCATTAATAACCAGAATTTTTATGACAGTTATGACCGTTCTAAATCAAAAGTGTATTTGGGAGAATATGCATCTCGTGGCAATAAATTTTATAATGCTTTGGCCGAGGCGCTTTATCTTACTGCTATTGAGCGAAATGGCGATGTAGTTACAATGGCTTCTTATGCACCTTTATTAGCTCGCGAGAAACATACGCAATGGAATCCTGATTTGATTTATTTTACAGGAAATGAAGTAAAACCAACAGTAAATTATTTTGTACAGAAATTGTACGGACAAAATCCGGGTGATATTTATTTGCAGCCTAAAATAAAATTATCAGATGCAAATAATGAAGTTCATAAGCGAATTGGTGTTTCAGTGGTTCAGGATAATGCTTCGGGAGATTTGATTGTAAAGTTGGTCAATATGCTTCCGGTTGCTGTAATTCCATCAATAGATGTATCGAATCTAACGACGACTGAAACTGCAGGTTATACTACATTTTCAGGAACTCCCGAGAGTACCACTGCCAGACCAATATCTCAAACTATTACAGTAAAAGAAGCCTTTTCAAAAGAATTGCCTGCTTATTCATTTACTGTGATTCGTATTAAAACTAAATAATTTTTCGACTATTTAAAGTTATATTTTTTGAAAGTTGAAAACCATAAACAGAATAGATAATGAAAAAAACACATTTTAGTCTTGTATTATTTTTAATGATTTTTAATTTTTTACAAGCCCAGAATACCCCAAAAGGAACTCCGCCCGTTATTGCCGATAAAGATTTAACAGCTTATTTGTTTGTATACTTTACAGGAAATTCTGTAGAGGAAGAAGCAGTGCGATACGCCATAAGTGCCGATGGTTATCATTATTATCATTTAAATAATAATAAACCGGTAATTGACAGTAAAGCGATAAGTTCAACCGGAGGCGTTCGTGATCCGCATATTTTGCGTGGCGATGATGGCAAAACATTTTATATGGTGCTGACCGATATGACTTCGTCTAAAGGCTGGGACAGTAACCGCGCCATGATTTTACTAAAAAGTACCGATCTTGTAAAGTGGGAAAGCAGTGTAGTAAATATTCAAACTACTTTTCCTGGAAATGAAAACCTAAAACGTGTTTGGGCACCGCAAACTATTTACGATGCTAAAGCGGGAAAATATCTGGTTTACTTCAGTCTGCAATACGCCGGAGGTCCTGATAAAATTTATTACGCTTATGCGAATAAGGATTTCACTGCTCTGGAAAGCGCGCCAAAATTGTTATTTGTTCCAAAATCAGAGCGAGCTTCTATCGATGGCGATATTATCGAAAAAGATGGTGTTTATCATCTTTTCTATAAAACCGAAGGCGGAAAAGCGGGAATAAAAGTAGCTACAACAACAGATTTAACTTCAGGAAAATGGACAGAAAACGACAATTATCTGCAACAAACCAATGATGGAGTCGAAGGTTCAAGCGTTTTTAAACTCAACAATTCTGATGATTATATCCTGATGTACGATGTGTATACGAAAGGAAAATATCAGTTTACTAAAACCAAAGATCTGGAGAACTTTACAGTAATTGACAATGATATTTCAATGGATTTTAATCCGCGTCACGGAACCATTTTACCTATCACACGTTCTGAGTTGAAAAGGCTTGTGGCCAAATGGGGAATGCCGGAGAAATTTCCAAAAATAAATAATAATCCGGTTCTTGAAGGGTATTATGCTGATCCTGAAATTTTATATTCAAACAAAACGAAGAAATATTATATTTACCCAACCAGCGACGGATTCGACGGCTGGTCAGGAAATTATTTTAAAACCTTTTCATCAGATAATTTAACCGACTGGAAAGATGAAGGAATTATTGTAGATCTTAGAAAAGATGTAAGCTGGGCCAACAGAAATGCGTGGGCGCCTTGTATTGTAGAGAAAAAGATCAAAGGAAAATACAAGTATTTCTATTATTTTACAGCAGCTCAAAAAGTAGGTGTAGCTTCATCAGATAATCCTACGGGACCATTTACAGACAGCGGAAAAGCTTTGGTAAGCACAAGACCCGAAGGTATAAAAGGCGGTCAGGAAATCGATCCGGATGTTTTTACAGATCCTAAAAGCGGTAAAAGTTATTTGTACTGGGGTAATGGATATATGGCTGTAGCCGAATTGAATGCCGATATGATTTCGCTTAAAGAAGGAACAACAAAAGTCATCAAAGTAGATCACACTTATCGTGAAGGAACGTATGTTATTTACAGAAAAGGACAATATTATTTCTTGTGGAGCGAAGACGATACCAGAAGCCCAAATTATAAAGTAAGATACGGAGTTTCGAAATCGCCTTTAGGGCCAATAGAAATTCCTAAAGACAATATTGTCATACAAGGAAATCCTGGAGAAGAAATTTATGCAACAGGACATAATTCGGTTTTGCAGATTCCAAATAAAGACGAATGGTACATTGTTTATCATCGATTTTCATATCCAACAGGAATAAAAATGGGAGATGCCGGCGGTTTTCACCGTGAAGTTTGTATCGATAAACTGGAGTTTAATCAGGATGGGACTATTAAACAAGTAACACCAACTCATTTGGGTATAAAAGCAATTAAATAATTTTATATATTAATTTTGGTCAGTAAGGGCTATTTCTTTTGATAGAAATAGTCCTTATTTTTTTTATATTCATCTGAAAAACAGATGCAATACAAAAATGAAGTCATAAATTAAATTCTCACGTTTAAGCATCGAATAAGAAGTAAAAATTTACATTTTAGATTTAATTACAACTTTTAGTTATATTCTATAAGAGGGTTTGTAAGAAAAAAAAACGAGATAATGCGTAATATTGCGGAGGTGAGGAATTGATTTAAAAATAATTATGATCAGATAATTTTTTTAACCTTTTTCAATTCTTCACGACAGTGAATTTATGTTTTTTTTAATCCCCCAAATTATTATGTTCATTACCCTTACTCATGATCAAGTTCAATTTCAATATGGATCAAATCAATGGCAATACAGCTATAATGAGATTGTAGAACTTGGTTTACTCAAAAAAAAGAAGTCTTTTCTTCTTGAAAATTGTGCTTTTATAGCAGTAACAGCTTTGGCGTATTACTGTATGGTTTTCTCCAATTTATCTGAGTTGTATTATATAGGACCTACCTTAATACTCTATACAATTCTAATTATTTTGAGATTTCATAACGACATCGAATTTGAATATTATGTCATTGTGAGAGACATTTATAAAAAAGAAACCAAGGTAAAAATCAACGGTGTAGATCGTCCTGTAATAGGAAAACAGATTGATCATTTTTTAAATCTCAATTTCAACCGATTATTACAAAAAACAAAAAAACAACCTATAAAATAAGCCATGTTATTAGGAATTTCCCTTTACGATTTAGTTATGATAGCAGTGGCTATTTTATATGGTTTTTTTATTACAACTAAAAAAAAATGAACACATACTACTACAGTAACCCTACTATTGAGGTAGTATGATATTAAACATTAAATAGTATAGCTGTAATACTAAAAGTTTAGTACCGGTCAGTTTTAGCTATGCAAAATCCCCCAATGAAATTATGACCTCTTCAATAAAAAATAAAATTAAAAGCATTCGAGAATTAAAAAATTATACGCAGGAATATATGGCAGATCAACTAGGAGTTACACAGGCAGGTTATAGTAAAATTGAAAAAGGAAAGACCATTCTTTCTTATGTAAAATTAGTCGAAATCGCCCGTATTCTCGAAGTTAGTGTAGAAGATGTTATTAGTTTTGACAGTCAGAGATATTTTAATAATGTCAATAAAGTCAGAGGAAACAATAACGGAAGTATTCAGATTAACTCAGATAACAGCGCCACACTTAAGGTGCTGTATGAAGATAAAATAAAACTTTTAGAAAAATTATTACTTAAAACCGAAGAAGAATTATGTCGCTACAAAGACAGATTCGGACAAATTTGAAGTATCAATTATTACGATTTAATTATCGCTTACCAAAGGGTGTATGAAATTTTTCAGGCACCCTTTTTATTTTGGCACCAAAAAAATCACTAAAAGTGGGTATTGTGTATTCTGTAAAAGGAGTATAATTTGGTTCGAATATTTTTTAAAGAAATGAAATCAAAAATAAGCCTAATTGTCCTCATACTATTATTCTGTAGCTGCACTAACAATACTCTATCAGGTTATGTATATGATTATGATACCGAAAAGCCCATTAAAAATGTACAAATAGACAGCAACGGAAATAAAACCGAAACAGATAGCACAGGATATTTTATCTTAAAAGTAAAACCAAATAAAATCTGTAAAATAGTTTTAAGAAAGGAAGGTTACTCTTCAAAAAAAGTCGAACGAAAACCGGATTCCCTTGGCTTATTTTCAAAAAGTAATATAAGTAATATCAGGATTTATTTGTTTGATAAGAATAGCGATTTTACTGAGTAAAAGACACAGTTACAAAACTTAAAAAAGTTTAAGCATAAAAAACGGGGTCGCATAACCCCGTTTTTTCTATCATTATAAAAATCTATTATACTGTTTGATCATCTGTAGTTGCGTCAGCTGCATTTGTTTTTACTGATGCAATTCCGTTATCTCTCGCGCTTGTACTTTCGTACATTTCGCTTGATCCGATGATTTGACCATTGCTGGCTTTTAAATTAAAATACGGTTTACCGCTTTTAGATTCCAGTTTATCAAATTTAGAATCATCCTTAGAATTTGTTTTCACAGATTCAATTCCGTTTAAGCAAGCAGCTTTTGAAGAATAACCTTCACTACTCAAAATAGTCTGGCCGTTACCTGCTTTTAGATTAAATTGGAATTCACCATTGGTTCTTTTAGTAATTACAAATTTTCCCATGTAGTTTTATTTAAGTTAAATATTATTTATTTTGCTACAGATAAAAATACAAAACTTGATCATATAAATCATACAAATACAAAAAATAATTGATTCTATGGGAGTTACAAAATGGTAACTTCTGGTTTAATTAATTCCCCATTCTAAAATCGGTCACACTTTTTTGATCTAAGCTAATCTCTTCAAAAATACTTTGTGTTCCTTTATCTACAGGACATTGGGTACTAATTCCCATCCAGATTGTTTTAGGATAATTGTTTTTGTACAAACGAACCATTTGCCAGTTTTTTTTATCCAAAGAATAATAACTGGCCACTGTTTTGGTATCTGATGATATTTTCATGTAAATCGTTGGAGCCGTCACAACATCATGATTATTATCGTCAGAAGTTCCAATCGTGCGTACCGTTACCACACGATGATTGCCGCGTTCGTCCTGCTCAAAACAAAATTTTTGATAAAAATTATCATGCACATAAATATATAAAACACCCGCATTGTACAATCCTTTCTCTGTAAATTCAGGCGTTACTTTTGCTATTAAAGTAAAAGGTTTGGTATTATCGACTTTTGATAATAGAATAGGAGCAGTGTTGTTGGATAATTCACCATTAGGATCCGAAAAATAATCTTTCTTTTCGCCTGCGCGGAAAATTACTTTGCCATTTGCATCGGCTTTCGCCAAAGTATCAGCGCCATTAATAGATTTAGTAAAATGAATATTAGCAAGTTTAATATCGCAGGGACTCCCGTTTACAAAGGCAGAATCCGTTTTTTGGCTGTTTTTTGAAGTTCCTTCTGATACTTCTTTTTGGTTATTGTTTCCGCAGGCCGATAGTAAAGTTAAACCGGATAAAATGCAGAAAACATAAAATTTTGATTTCATAAAGTGCTTTTTTTAAATAGAAAAATTATATTTTAGTTTATCAAAAATACCACCGCTTTGCAGAAGCTGCAATACGTAAAATTAACCATTTTTAATCCTGTTTATGTCAAATGTATCCGTCGAGAATCAATTATCAGCTACTTTATTAGAACAAACATTTTCGATAGAAGAATGCAATGATATAGAAACCTTCAAAAAATTAGTTGCAGGTTATGTCAGTCTCGATCAGTGTGTGGCCGTCTTATCAGATTTTCAAGCCGATTGCAGTTATATTTATGCAGGGAATTTCGGAAAAGTATTTGGTTTACCGGCAGAAAACTCTGTGATCGATTCTGCCTTTGAAGAATGTATCTTCACCAAAATTCATCCAGACGATTTAATCGAGCGTCATATCTTAGAACTGAATTATTTTCAATATCTAAAAACACTGCCTTATCAGGACAGTCATAAGTACAGTACATCAAGCCGCATTCGTACTCAAAATACATTGGAAAATTGTGCCTACATCAATCACAGAACCATTTACCTAAAAAGCTTTAGCAACGGAAGCGTCTGGCTGGCATTGTGTCTTTATGCACCATCGGCAGATATTCAGCCCCGTTTAGGAATCGACGGTAAAATAGTCAATATCGAAACTGGTGAAGTTATTTCGATCGAAAAATACAAACATTACGAACAAACCCTGCTTTCTAAAAGAGAACTCGAAATCCTGACACTGGTAGCAAAAGGAAGCAACAGCGCACAAATTGCCACGCAGCTCAATATCTCGGTTTATACTGTACGCCGTCACAGACAAAATATTATCGAAAAAATGAAAGTCGCCAATACAACCGAAGCGGTAAAAACAGCGATGGTCATGGGAATCATATCGATTTAAATGTAATGGTTAAAAATATTTTTATTGAGTTAATACTTTAAGATGTTTAGATATTCGGCAAAAAAATAATTAGCTATTTTTGTTACGCACGATTTAGTAGTATGAAAGAAATAAACGAGATTCTAAAAGCACATTCCCAGGCAAAAGCCGCCGGAAAAAAGACAGCACTTGCCACCGTGGTAAAGGTCGAGGGTTCTTCGTACCGTCAGCCTGGAGCTCGTATGCTCGTTACCGAGGATGGTTTGCTAACAGGCGCCATTAGCGGAGGCTGTTTAGAAGGCGATGCATTGCGAAAAGCGCTTCTTTCCATCCATCAGCAACAAAACAAATTAATTACTTACAATACAAGTAATGAAGAGGATAGCGAAGTAGGTTTGCAATTAGGATGCAACGGAATTGTTCATATTCTTTTTGAATATATTAATGATGAGGTAGAGAATAATCCGATAAAGCTTTTGCAGCAGTTAGAACTGGAACGAAAAGATGCTGTCGTAGCAACCGTTTTTTCATTAAAAAGACAAGCAATTCAGCAAGGAACAATACTGTTTTACAGAGAAAATCAAGAACTAATTTACAGCAGTAATAGTACACTTAATATTCTGCAAGATGCAAAAGAGGCATTGAATGCCAAAACAACATTAATAAAAAAACTTCACGATGATCAGGAGAATGAGGTTTTGGCAGATTATATAAATCCTCCCGTTTCTCTGGTAATTGTTGGAGCAGGAAATGACGTTCAGCCATTGGTAAAAATGACTTCTTTATTAGGTTGGGAAATTACCATTGGCGAAGGCCGAGCAACACATGCTACAAAAAAAAGATTTCCGGAAGCCAAAAATGTATTTGTTGTAAAACCGGAACAATTACTGGAAAATATTATTATCGACGAACAGACTTATTTTGTCCTGATCACGCATAATTATAAATATGATTTGGCTGTTTTAAAACTTCTCATAAAAATCAATTGTAATTATATTGGAATTTTAGGTCCAAAAACAAAACTCAATCGTATGCTCGATGATTTGAACAATGAAGGCATACAATTGACAGAAGAAAAATTAAACATCATTTACGGCCCAATAGGACTTGATTTGGGAGCAGAAACATCAGAAGAAATTGCCTTATCGATCGTGGCTGAAATAAAAGCGGTAATGAGCGGTAAACAAGGAACTTCATTAAAATATAAAACAGAAAAAATACATACTGCAACCAATACATCTTGTTTAATATGAAAGAGATAACAGGAATTGTTGTTTTAGCAGCAGGAAGTTCATCAAGATTGGGACAGCCTAAACAATTGCTTTTGTATAAAAATACTTCTCTTTTAAAAAATACAATTTCCCAAGCTTCTCAGGTACCAAATACTGCAATTATAGTCGTTACCGGATCGAATCACGAACTGATCGAAAAAGAAATTACTGATCCCGAAATAAAAACAATTTTCAATCCTGATTGGGAGTTGGGAATGTCATCTTCTATAGCAACAGGTTTAAAAGAATTGTTACGCTTAAATCCCGATATCCAAAAATGCATTTTTACGGTTTGCGATCAGCCTTTTATTACAACTATCGTCTTTGAGAACTTGATAAAAGAACATCAAAAAACAGTAAAAGGAATTGCCGCCTGTGAATACGCAGCAACCTTAGGGACCCCGGTACTATTCCATAAAAAATATTTCACCGAGTTGCTACAACTAAAAGGTCAGGAAGGCGCAAAAAAAATAATCAATAGATTTTTAGAAGATACTATTGCAGTTCCTTTCGAAAAAGGCAATGTAGACATCGATACTATTGAGGATTATAATGAGCTTATTTCTTAAAGAAAGGTTCAAAGGAACAAAGGTTCAGAGGGAAAGTGATAAGGTAATTTAAATATAGATTTTAATTATTCGATCCTTTAAATTGAGACTTTTAAAAAAAAACTTTGCGTCTTTGCGAGAAATTATTAAACATAAAAAAAATCTTAGTGTCTTCTCGCCTTTGTGGCCAAAAAAACATGTCGCTCCGCTGGAGCTTTTTCCATATGCCGAATTATTAGCTATAAATATACCGCTTCTCCGAAGCTTAAAAAAAAAAAAACTTAGCAGCTTAACAAGGAATCATAAGCATTAAAAAATAAAAAACTTTGCGACTTTGCGACTTTGCGAGAAATTATTAAATATAAAAAAAAATCTTAGTGTCTTCACGCCTTTATGGCCAAAAAAACATGTCGCTCCGCTGGAGCTTTTTCCAAATGCCGAATTTATTAGCTATAAATATATCGCTTCTCCAAAGCTTAAAAAAAAAGAAACTTAGCAGCTTAACAAGAAATCATAAGCATTAAAAAATAAAAAACTTTGCGACTTCGCGCCTTTGCGAGAAATTATTAGACATAAAAAAATCTTAGTGTCTTCGCGCCTTTATGGCAAAAAAAACATGTCGCTCCGCTGGAGCTTTTTCCAATTGCCGAATTTATTAGCTATAAATATATCGCTTCTCCGAAGCTTAAAAAAAAGAAACTTAGCAGCTTAACAAGAAATCATAAGCATTAAAAAATACAAAACTTTGCGACTTCACGCCTTTGCGAGAAATTATTAGACATAAAAAAATAGCGACCTTATCAGAAATCATTAAGCAAATAAAAAAACTTTGCGCCTTAGTGCCTTCGTGGCAAAAAAAAAACTAAAGCTCTCTTACCAAAGTACAAACCCTCTCAATAGTCACTAAAATTTCTCCTTCAGTTGTAAATTTCCCTAAACTAAAACGAATTGAACTCAAAGCATTTTCATCAGATAAACCCAAAGCCTTCAATACATGCGAAGGTTCGGATGTAACAGCAGAGCAGGACGAACCATTCGAAACCGAAATATTCTGCAAAGCTAGAATCAGACTTTCAGAATTCACTCCCGGAAAGCAAATATTCGACGTATTGTATATTCGGTTTGAGGTGTTTCCGTTTACAAACGATCCTTCAATTTGTAGTAAAGATTTTTCAAGACGATCTCTAAGCTTTTGTATTCTTTCCTGATCTGTTTTCATTTCGGCTTCGGCAATTTCAGAGGCTTTTCCTATACCAATAATTCCGGGAACATTTAGTGTTCCACTGCGTAATTTGCGTTGCTGTCCGCCGCCGTGTATTTGTGGAGTTAATTTTAATTTCGCTTTCGCGGAAAGATACAAAGCACCAACACCTTTTGGTCCGTAAAATTTATGTGCCGAAAGAGCCAAAAGATCAATCCCTGATTTTTGTACATCAATAGCCATTTTTCCAACAGCCTGAGTGGCATCACACATAAAAAGAGTTTTTTTCGAATGAACTATTGCTGATATTCTATCAATATCCTGAATCACACCAATCTCATTATTCACCATCATCACAATAACCATTAAGGTTTGATCGGTAATAGAATCGTTTAAAAGCTGAAGATCTAAAATACCATCGGAATCCACGGGTAAATAAGAAACCTCAAAACCAATACTTTCCATAAATTGGCAGGTATCCAGAACAGCCTTATGTTCTGTAATAACCGTTACAATATGTTTTTTGTTTTGATTTGCAAGCCCTTTTATAGCTAAGTTGATTGATTCTGTTGCGCCCGACGTAAAAATGATCTCTTCCGGAGTTGCCCCAATCAGGTTTGCAACTTGCCACGAAGCATTTTCGACAGCTTCATTTACGGTTAATCCTGCTAAATGACCGCTACTGGCATTCGCATAGGAATGGGTAAAATAAGGAAGCATGGCATCAAGTACACGTTCGTCAAGTTGGGTAGTAGCGTTATTATCGAGGTAAATGGGTTGCTGTAGGGACATTTTTTAATTCTTAATAAAGTAAAAATACAATTTAGTAATTTAAATCTAATTTTTTTAATGATTCTAAATTGTATTTAAAATGGTGTTTATGTGAATTTTGTAATTTTTTGTCGCATAGGATTCTTAAATTTGTTAGGAGTAACATTAGATTTTACTAATTTAAAAACAGTATGCATGGCTGCCAAAAGAACAATTAAAAACAAAGCAGTAGAAGAAGAATCGAGTTCTTCACGTCGTGATTTTATAAAAAAATCCGGATTATTTACTGCACTTGCTTTGACACCGCCTTCATTGGTGATGGCTTCTGATAATAAATGGGATGAAAAAATCGCAGAATATTTAGAGACCGTTCCGTTATCGCTTGAAGTAAACGGCGTAAAGCACAATCTAAATGTAGAGCCCAGAACCACGCTGCTTGATTTATTAAGAGAACAATTGTTACTTACCGGAACCAAAAAAGGCTGCGATCATGGGCAATGTGGCGCTTGTACCGTTCATGTAAATGGCACCAGAATACTATCTTGCCTGTCATTGGCATCCATGCAGCAAAACGCTCAGGTAACCACCATTGAAGGACTTTCGAAAGGGAAAAAACTACATCCCATGCAGGAAGCTTTCATTAAAAATGATGGTTTTCAATGTGGCTATTGTACCCCCGGACAAATTATGTCAGGTATAGCCTGTATCAAAGAAGGTCATGCCAACAGCAGAGAAGAAATTAGGGAATATATGAGCGGAAATATTTGCAGATGCGGCGCTTACCATAATATTGTCGATGCCATTACAGAAGTTAAGGAAGGAGGGAAGCTAGTATGAAAAACTTTCAGATCATAAGAGCATTATCATCAAAATCAGCAGTAACTACTATTGCCAAAGAAAACTCAGCCATGTTTATTGCGGGAGGAACCAATCTTGTCGATTTGATGAAGAAAAATGTTGTCGCTCCTGATAAACTTATAGATATTAACGGGGTAGATTTAAAAAAGATAGAATTCCTGACAGGAAAAGTTTCAATTGGCGCAATGGCCAAAAACAGTCAGGTTGCCGAAGATAAAACAATACAGGAAAAATATCCTTTACTGGCATTGGCACTAGCTGCCGGTGCATCGCAACAAATTAGGCATATGGCAAGTGTAGGAGGAAATATGTTACAACGTACACGTTGTTCCTATTTTTATAATACTGATATGCCCTGCAATAAACGAACTCCCAAAAGTGGCTGCGGCGCCATTGGCGGATCTAATAGAATGCATGCCATTTTTGGTGCTTCTGATAGTTGTATTGCCGTGCATCCAAGTGATATGTGTGTGGCACTTGCAGCTTTAGATGCTACCGTTTTTGTTGAAGGCCCTAAAGGAAAAAGAGAAATTAAGTTTACTGACTTTCATAGGCTTCCAGGCAATATGCCGGAAAAAGACAATACACTTGAAAACAAAGAAATCATTACTTCAATCGAGATTCCTAATAACAATTTTGCGAAGTACAGCCACTATCTAAAAGTTCGCGACAGAACCAGTTATGCTTTTGCATTAATATCTGTTGCCGTAGGTTTAGATATTCAAAATAATACGATTAAAGATGCAAGGCTTGCAATGGGCGGCGTGGCGCATAAACCATGGCGACTCACAGAAGCAGAAGAATTTTTGAAAGGAAAAACAGTTTCTGAAACCACATTCAGGCAAGCAGCTGATTTGGCCATGCATGGCGCAAGAGGTTACGGTGATAATGATTTTAAATTAACACTGGGACCAAACGCCATTACTGAAGCATTAACGATAGCAGCATCTAAATAATTTGAATTATGAGCAAGACAAGTAATATAAACAGAGTTGACGGATTTGCTAAAGTAACAGGTTCAGCCACCTATTCAGCCGAGTATAAAACTCCAGGCGTTGCTTATGCATGCCTCGTAGGAAGTACGATTGCCAAAGGAAGAATTAAAACTATTGATACCAAAAAAGCCGAATGGGCGCCGGGAGTTTTAGCTGTTATTACACATCTTAATGTAGATAAACCAGTTGGATACGAACAACCAAAAAAACGCGATAACTTAGGTCAGCCACTTCAGATTTTTAAGGATGATTCGGTTCGTTATTATGATCAGCCCATTGCTTTGGTAATTGCAGATACTTTTGAGCGTATGCAATATGCTGCCAGTCTGATCAAAGCAGATTATTTAAAAGAAGACCATTCAACAGAACTTGAAAAAGTAAAAGATAAAGGAAAAACTCCGGAACGTGCAAAAGATTATCATCGTGGCGTTGAGGACGGCTATAAAAATGCAGCAGTAATTCTTGAAGAAGAATATACCATACCAACCGAAGTGCATAACCCAATGGAACTGGCTAACATCATTGCCAAATGGGACGGAAATAAACCTATACTTTATACCAAAAGTCAGGGTGTAGAAGGAACCCGTAAAAGTGTGGGAGATGTATTTGGGATTCCTGCCGCAGATGTTTCTGTAAATTCAGAATATCTTGGAGGTGCTTTTGGGATGGGATTGCATACATGGCCTTATGAAATTGCAGCCCTTATTGGCGCAAAAAAAATAAATCGTCCTGTAAAACTGGTATTGCATAGAGAACAAATGTTTACCAATGTAGGATTTCGACCTTATACGATTCAGAAAATGGGTCTTGGTGCCACCAAAGAAGGCAAACTGACAGGATTAACGCATGAAGCTATCGCCATGACTTCGAGTTATGAAGATTTTATGGAAGGTACCGTAAATATGTCCCGATTTATTTATGACTGTGCCAATGTTTCAACCCGATATCGTATTGTTCCTCTTGACACCTGTACGCCGATCTGGATGCGTGGTCCGGGAGAAGCAACAGGTTCTTTTGCTTTAGAAAGTGCTATGGACGAGTTGGCTCATAAATTAGATATGGATCCAATTGAGTTTCGCAAACTGAATTATGCCGAAAAAGATCTCGAACAAAATAAACCCTGGAGTAGCAAATATCTTTTAGAATGCTATGAAGGCGGTATGGAACGCATTGGCTGGAAAAACCGTAAAAATAAACCCGGATCTGTTCGTGAGGGCGAATGGCTCGTAGGTTACGGAATGGGAACCGGAACTTTTGGCTGTTATAGAAGTCCTACTTCTGTAAAAGCTAAATTTTTAACCAATGGTACTTTGGTTTTGCAATGTAGCGTAAACGATATGGGGCCCGGAACAGCCACTATGATGACCGCGATTGGTGCCGATGTAACCGGAATACTAAGTGAAAATGTGATTATCGAAATGGGAAAAAGCGGTCTTGCAAAAGGACCAACCCAAGGAGGTTCAGCAACCACTTCATCTGTAGGATCAGCGGTCAACGATTCCTGCCAGTTATTAATAACAAAAGCCATTGAACTGGCGAGTAAATCAGACGCATTAAAGAATGTGCCTATTACTAATCTGGCCTTTGCGAATGGTTTAGTAACTTCAAAAAAAGACAGTTCGAAAAGTATTTCTTTAGTTGAGGTATTGAACGCAAATAAATTAGAAGAATTAGTAGTCGAAAATGAATCAAAAGCTTCTGAAGAGGCCAAAAAATACTCGATTTATTCTTTCTCTGTACATTTTGTAAAAGTATTGATAAATCCAAATCTTGGAAAAATCAGATTAGCACATGTGGTTTCCTGCGCTGATATTGGAACCGTAATCAATCAGAAAACTTCGGCAGGGCAAATGTATGGCGGAGCGGTAGGAGGAATCGGAATGGGATTGATGGAATCGCTAGAAATCGATCACAGATTTGGTCGCCCTATAAACAATAATTTTGCCGATTATCATGTTCCCGTAAATGCCGATATTGAAAAACAGGAAATATTTTTTGTCAATAAAAAAGATCCAATTAGTAACCCAATGGGAACAAAAGGACTTGGAGAAACAGCCCTCGTAGGAATGGCTCCGGCAATTGCCAATGCAGTTTTTAACGCAACAGGAAAACGGGTACGAGATTTACCTATTACGCTGGATAAAATTATAGAAACCGTAAAGGTTTAAAATAAAAAACGAGACATTCAACGTCTCGTTTTTTTTTTATCAATTTCAAACATAGCCCATGGTTTTAACCACGGGGACGCAATCAAAAGAAAATAATCCATATCCAATCCCATGTCCCTGTGGTTGAAACCACAGGCTATATTATTTGAGATTTCAAGATTTTCAACCAAGTCCGAGCGGGACGAAATATTTATAGATATTATTTTATGATATGCAACAGAGCCCTGTAGGGGTGAAAAATATGTCGCTCCGCTGGAGCTTCGTTTTCAAATTGACATTTTGGTTCTATAAATATATCGCTCCTCTGGAGTTTTTTTGTATCTATTTCAAACATAGCCCGTGGTTTCAACCACGGGAACGTAATTAAAAAACAATCCGTATCCAATCCTGTTGTCCCCGTGGTTGAAACCACGGGCAATGCTTATGTAGCACTGAAAATTAGCTACAAAAAAAGGGAGACATTAAAAATGTATCCCTTTTCATATCAAAAAATATTTTAATTATTTAACCGTAATAGGTAATTCAACAGTTGTTTTGTCCCACCCAATTACCAGATTTGCTACAGAATCTTTACTTGTAAAAGCAATTGATAAAGCTTCGATTACTTCAGATACTGGTTTTACAGGAACCGAAACTCTCACAACATCTTTACTTTCGTCGTAAGCATAACCACCCCATAAATCAAGCTCTTTATTGATGATGATCGTCCATTTGTCTTTTTCAGGAATTGCAAATAAACTATAAGTACCCGCTGCAACTTTTTTACCACCAATTGTTACCGCTTTGTAGAATTTGATTTCTGTATTTTCGTTTGCACCAACTCTCCAAACTTCACCAAATTTTACAATATCACCAAAAATTGTACGTCCTTTTGCAGAAGGTCTTGCGTAAGTAACTTTTACAACAGGATTTGGATTATCAGTTTTTTTGAATTTAACTGCCTTGTTTGGGAAATAAGAAATATCAACCGGACTTGCATCAAGCGGAGCAAATTTTACTACTTCCTGAGCTTGAACTGTAAAGGCAGCAAACAAAGTAACTACCATTAAACTTAATTTTTTCATAGAATTACAATTTTTAGAATAACTACAAAGTAAGTTAATAATGAATAAAAATCATATCATTACAGTTTGTTTTTTGTTAATGAATTGATAATAGTGCTTAATTTATATTATTCTGTTTTCTTTTTGGCGTACCAGTTCTGCATGATATAAAAAGCTTTCTTCTTTTCACCGTCATTCGAAATTAAACCTTTACGATTGTAACCGTCCTGAATTCCCGGAAGCAATCTTTTTGGAGATCTGAAATCTACCAGAATCCACGGACTTAAACCGCTAAGATGAGGTATTTTTTCGATCATTTTCAGGTTCTGAATGTATAAGTATTCCTGATATTCCTCTGTCCAGCGTTCGTTTTTTTCTCCGTGAAAACCCGCTTTGGCATCTCCTCCAAATTCAGAAACAATTACTGGTTTGTTGTAAGGTGTGTCCCAAAATGTCTTTTCAGCGTTTTCTAAATTTCCGCCATACCAACCCAAATATTGATTGAAAGCAATAATATCAAGCGATTTACCAATTTCATCATCGATCATTCCAACTCCTTTTACGTTATGAGTCAATAATGCAGCGCTGATTAATCTTGTATTGTCCAGTGATTTTGTATGTACCACCAAATTTTTCAGAAACGTATTTCTTGCATCAGAAATTGGCGTTTCATTCGCCATCGACCAAATAATAATACTCGCTCTGTTTTTATCTCTTGTAATAGCCGCTGTCAATTGATCTTCGGCATTTTTATATGTTTTTTCGTTGGTGAATTCAACGGTCCAGTAAACCGGAATTTCTTCCCAAACCATTAATCCTAATTTGTCTGCAAGTCTGATAATGTTTTCATTATGCGGATAATGTGCCAGACGAACATAGTTGCAGCCCAATTCCTGAGCCCAGTTTAATAAACGCAAAGCATCTTCTTCAGAGTTGGCACGTCCGCCTTTTGCATTTTCTTCGTGAATAGAAATTCCGCGTAAAAAGATCTGTTTTCCGTTTAATAAAATTTTGTCTTCCTGAGTTTCAATGGTTCTAAAACCAATATTGTCTTTTAGTTTTTGTCCGTTAAAATCAATTACCACATCATATAATTTTGGATTTTCAGGAGACCAATAAGAAATTTTCTTAGCAGGAATTTCAAAATTTACAATTCCGTCAGCACCTACTTTTCCTTTATAATTAATTTTCAATTCCGGAATCGAAATCGTAACAACATTTTGCGCCGGATTTAAATTGTTGATTTTTGCAAAACCAGAAATCAAAGCCGCATTTCCTTTTTTAAGCTGAATATTATAATCTTCAATAAACGATTCATTCTCTTCGATTAAAGTAACATCGCGCGTGATTCCGCCATAATTCCACCAATCGGTATTCACAGTCGGCACATCTTCTTTATGGCGTGTATTATCAACTTTTACCACCAAATAATTGTCTTTTGGTTTTACAATCGAAGTTAGTTCATAATTAAAAGGCGTAAATCCACCTTCATGAGTTCCAAGTTTTTTTCCGTTCAAATAAACATCCGCTTTATAATTAATCGCTCCAAAATAAACAAAAAGGCGCTTTTTATCCTTTAATTCATAATCGAATGATTTCTTGAACCAAACATTTCCTTCATAATATTTAAGTTCCGGAACCTGCGAATTCCAATCTCCCGGAATAGTAATTTTTGCCGATTTATCAAAATCATATTCTACCAGTTCCTGCTTGTTTGCAGCATGATAATTATTAAAAAAAGCGCCATTTGATGGTTTTGCCTGTTTATCGTATTGATCCAAATGAAAGCTGTAAAATCCCGTTTGATAAGGATCAATAATATAATTCCAAACCCCGTTTAAAGAAGTTGTGGTTCTGTTTGGAACATTCGAGATTAAATTTTGTGCCTGCCCGATAAAAGCAGTTGTTAGTAGTAATAAGGTAATTAGTTTTTTCATTCTTATATTTATTTTGGTCATTTTATATTTTGGATAACTACTTATCTTTTCCAGATGAAGTAGTGAGTTCTTGTATGCTAAAATCAGAGAATCTCATTGTTTCGTCTTTCATATTCGCAATATCTTTCAAACTGCGATACATTCCCCATTTAGGTCTAATAAAAGAATTGTCAGCGCGAATCGTTTGAATATTTGAATTGCTGTAATTCAGCAAAGTAGTTCCGTCACTTACTTTTTTTATAGTTATGGCATAAGTTCCTTTTAAGCCCACTTTAATAGTTTCTGTTGCTTCCACCCAGTTTCCTTCAAATAAAGACATATCGACCGTTTGGTATTTTATCATTTTTGTCGCTTCATCTTTAACATAAATGAGTTCGAGTTGGTTAGAACCGTTTGTCATTTTTCTTAAAGTTAAAGTAAACAAAGGATTGCCCGCATCGCCATCGACCGCTTTAATCTGATGAATATGGGTAAAATCTTTAGTAGGTTGAAATCCTACGGGTATTTTAAAACGCCATTTGTACTGAACCGTTTCTCCAGTTGTTCCTTTTAAATTATCAGGAGAAGGTTCGAATGACTTTATTTCGACACGCTGCCTGTCCGTTTTACCTTTTACAGGTTCATTGTCCGGAGGCGTGTTCGTAACATGTAGATTAAATTCAAAAACATATTTCTTCAAATCATCATCATAAACTTCCGCAATATGCCTTCCAAAACTGGGATGAATAGCATCCGGAGCTTCTACGGCACCGTTTGTAGTTCCAGGCGCCAAAACTTTTGTAATTAATTCATAAGTACCAAGTCCGTCAGGGCCGTCGGCATTTAGGGTTACTTGTGCATTGGTTATAAAACTGGTCATTGCTAAGGCAAATCCGTAGAAGATTGTATTTTTCATAATTGTTGATCTTTATTATTTCAGGCGGAATTTTTTATTTCACGCAGATTTTAAAAAGATTTAAGCAGATGCGGGCAAATTTTTTATCATCTGACTTCAAAGTCTGGCTTGTCTTTCTAAACGAAGGATCTCCGCATTCATTTTCTCAAGCATTTATTCTCATTTTTGTCATTCTGAGGAACGAAGAATCGCACGCATAAATCGACAAAGATTGATGAATTGCAGACGGAGTTTCTAGTGTGATCCTTCGTTCCTCAGGATGACAAAACGATTGCAAATTCTCTAACGGATTAAAATCCGTTGCTACAAAATGAATCGTTCCTCCGGAACTTTAAAAAACTTTGCGCCTTTGCGAGATTCATTCAGCGTGAAACAAAAAAACTTCGCGTCCCTTGCGTAAACTATTGCGAACTTTGCGGTTAAACCGTTCAGCTAATTAATTCGCAATCTTCAAATATTCCCCTTTAAAACTCTGATTCAAAGCCGTCATTTCAATCGGAATCCCGGCTCCATCAGGAACCACTTCGATAGAAGCCTTTCCATTGGCCATTTTTATAGATTCACTTCCGGTTGGAGTTCCCTGGCTTTTCATGGTTTTTCCACCTTTTAAACATTGAAAATAAACGCTTTCCTCATAATCTAAACAACGTAAATTGTTGTTGTCAATTGCAATTGCCGTTACCAAATAATTGCCGTTTTTTAATTTTTGTGATGATAATTGTAAAGAAGTTGCCGTATCATTTTTATTAAAACGGTAATTTACTTTGATCGTATCCGAAACTTTTTTCCCGTCTTTTGTTTCTCCAACTGCGATTAAAATATTTTCACCTTTAAGGAAATTCACATCCCAAGTTAAGCCATTTGCGGGATAAAGCGAAAGGTTTCTTTGTTTTTGTCCCAATGATTTCCCCTGATGAAATAAACTAACCTTTTCGCAATTACTAAAAACGCTCAATGTTCTTGGTGTATTTTCGGGACCTTGACGTTCTGTCCAGGTATGCGATTCGATATAGGTAAAAGGCTCTTTGCTCCAGTAACTTTTAAAAACATAATAAGCATCTTTTGGATTTCCGTTACGATCCACAAGTCCTTTTTGATTCATGTACGGAATATCATCTTCCGGGCGCAATGGCGTTGCAAAATCCTTAAATGCCCACTGAATATTACCCACAAACGTTGGATCATTCTCGGATATATGCAAGTGCCAGTCGAATAAATCAACGATATAATTCTCGCTCCAATCGCCAATTTGGGCAATATTGGCCACTTTGGTTTGTACAATAGCTTCTTCCCAACCATCAGATTTTATAATGTTTTCTCCCGTTACTGGGTTTTCGCTATGACGGCCTACGTGACTGTCTCCGCCATATTCGGCGTGAATAAAATGCTTGTATTCTTTTTTGTAAACATCAATTGCTTTCTGGTAATTTTTATAACTTCCGGAATACCATCCCGACCAGATCGAAGGGGAGAAGACATCTACAATTTGCGAACCTTCATAATATTTTCTAATCGCCGTTTTTCGGGTTGGATCCATTTTATGAGCGATGTCGTTTAGTTCTGTTAAGAACACATTCGTTTTTTCGGTATTATCTCCGTCAGGAAAATCAGGCAGCCAATTCATTTCATTACCCAACGACCAAATAATAATACTCGGGTGATTGTAATTTTGATTGATGATTTCGGCCAGCATATTTTTGGTATTCGTTTGCCAAAGTTCACCGCCAATTCCGCCACGGCACCAAGGCAATTCATCCCAAACTAATAAACCCAGTTCATCGCAGGCTTTGTAAATTTCAGGATCTTGCGGATAATGCGCCAGACGAACAAAGTTAGCACCCATTTTTTTAATCGATTCCATATCAGCACGATGTTGTTCGTTGCTCATCGCAGCGCCAACTCCGGCTTGTTCCTCATGACGATGTGTACCGCGAATAAGTAATCGTTTTCCGTTAAGGTAAAACGGACCGTGATCTTTAAACTCAAACCATCTAAAACCTACTTTTTCGTTTACACTGTCTTTGATTTGATTTTTCTCTGATAAGAAAGCAGTCACTTTATATAAATTAGGTTTCTCTGTATCCCATAATTCAGGATTTTTAAGATTCTCGAATTTAATGGTCGTTGTTTTATCCAAAACCGGAATCGTTTTACTGGCAATCTTTTTCCCTTTTGGATTTTTAAGAATTACCGTTAAGGATAAATCTTTTGAATTTTCAGAATTTAAAGTTGAAGCAACAATATTCAAAGAAGCTTTTTTTGCCGAAACCTCAGGAGTTGTAATTTTTAAATTTTCGATATGATTTTTGTATTTAGACAATAACCAGACATCGCGCGTTATTCCGCCATAAATATAGAAATCACTTTTTTGCGACGGGATAATTTCAATATCATAACTGTTATCAACACGAACAAAAATTTCATTGTTTCCTTGCTTGATAAAATGAGTGATATCAATAGTAAAACCAATATATCCGCCAATATGTCCGCCGGCTTCTTTACCGTTTACATATACTTTTGTGGTTACATTCGATCCTTCAAAATATAAATAATAAAGCTGATCTTTATCGATAGAGGCAATGTTCAGTTTTTTTTGATACCAGCTGGCATCACGTCTATAACCCGGATTAAGATCGGTTGCATCTTCGGCATTCCAGGTATGAGGTAAGTTTAATGAAATCCAATTAGTGGCTTTTTGTGCTTCGCCAAGACTTGGAGTATGATTTTCCAGATATTGCCAATTGTGATTGATATTCATTTTTGTCTGAGCAAAACTGCTGCTCAGACAAATCTGAAAAAAAACAAAAAGTGCAAAAGTATAAAATGTATTATTTTGGTACGGTGAGGTATTCATAGATTGTAAAGCTTTTTTTAAAAAATAGGGACAAAGGTGCAAAGGGACAAAGGGACAAAGCTATAAAGGTTCTGAGGTTGAGATTTCAAAGACTCAAAGTATCAGAGGTTCAAAGTTCAAAACCTTTGTCCCTTTGTAACTCTGTACCTTTGAACCTTCATCCTTCTTACTTTTTCCTCAACAATGCTTCCAGAAAATAATAGTCGGCATAGATTATTGGTTCGTCGATTTCGTCGTGTTTTGGCCAGTTTCCGGTGCTGTGATCGAATATAAAAGGCGCGTTTATTTTTGGATCTAAAATGTATTTATCCGATTGTAAAGTCGCGATTATTTTATCGGCGAAAGCCAAATAACTGTTGTTTTTAGTATAGTCGTATAACTCATACAAAGCAGAAGCCATAACGGTTGCAGCAGAAACATCACGCGCTGAATTTGGAATAGCAGGATCTCTGAAATCCCAATACGGAATTCCGTCTTCGGGCAGATTTTTATCGGTCATAAAAAACTTTGCGGTAGCTTCGGCTTGTTTTAGGTATGCAGGATCTTTGGTATATCGGTACGACATGGTAAATCCGTAAACCGCCCAGCCTTGCCCGCGTGCCCAAACCGAATCATCATTATATCCCTGAAGCGTAGTTTTCTTTCTAACGGCTCCTGTTGTTGGATTGTAATCAATAACATGATAGCAGCTATTATCGTCTCTAAATTGGTTTTTGAGCGTCGTATTGGCATGCTTAATCGCAATATCCTGATACTTTTTGTTACCGGATAGTTTTGTGGCTTCAAAAAGTAATTCGAGATTCATCATGTTATCGATAATTACAGGATAATCCCAAATTTCCTTATTGAAATCCCAAGAACGGATTGCGCCAACTTTTGCGTCAAAACGAGTACATAAAGTTTCTGCTCCTTTGATAATGACGTCTTTGTATTCTTGTTTGTTTTCTACTTTTAAAGCTTCTCCGTAAGCACAATATACTTTGAAACCTACGTCATGAGAATTTCTGTTTACGCTTTCTTTTTTGCTGAAAGGCGTCCATTTTTCGGCTTGTTTTTTATATTCAGAGTTCCCTGTCAATCGGTACAATTGCCAAAGATTTCCGGCAAAGAATCCGCTTGTCCAGTCTCTTGAGGGAACTTTTTTAATCTCATTGGTTTTGATGTTCATACTTCTTGGCATCGACATCGAATCAACCGGATAAGCGAGTAACATTTTATATCGGGCTTCCAGAAGATTTTCTGCTGCTGCAGAGGTGTTTTTTGTTGTAGAATTAATCCCTGATTTGCACGCTGTTACCAGCAATGCAAACCCCAGGATTAAAGCAAAATTACTAACTTTACTCATACTTATTATTGTTTATTTAATTAAAAATGGAGAATTAAAAATTAAAAATTGGTTATAGTTTTGTTTAAAATGGGTATGAAAAACGAAACTCAGGATAATTGCGATTCCAAAGATTTTTAATTTTTAATTCTAAATTTTTAATTTTCATTCTTATGCTTTAGTAACCAGGATTATTCGGTTTTAAATTAGGATTAATTGCTAACTCAGTTCCCGGTAATGGAAATAAATAATCTTTTGCAGGATTAAAATTGGCGTGAGGCTCTAAACCACTTGGACCAAAAACTTCCGGACCGTTTTTCAACCTTTTGATGTCGTACCATCTGATGTATTCAAAAGCGAATTCCAGTCTTCTTTCTTCAATAACCATTTTTCTAAAATCGGCCTGAGATAATCCCGGTGTAACATTCGCAGGAAAAGAAACCAGTTTACCGGCTTTGTTTCGGGCTCTGGCGCGCACTCTGTTTACATAACCGTCAGCTTCTGTAGTTCCCGGAGTAATTTCGTTTAAGGCTTCGGCAGCTGTTAGCAATACTTCTGCAAAACGCATCGTAATATAATTGTGCTGAGAAGTTCTTCCGTTCGCACCGGCTTTTCCAGGAAAACGGTAATATTTTGCAATATGCGGACGTGGCGCTTTTTCGTTATCACTCGAAGGGTAAATTTGTAAAGCTCCACCCGGACCGGTTTTTTTTCTGATAATCGTATCAAAACTTACCGCTCTTCTATAATCTCTTTGATCCCAGGTATTAAAAACTTTTAGCGACGGAACTGCTACCGAGAATCCTTGCCCATAACTATAACTGTCATCTTTTAAAGAACCTGTAAAAAATGCCGTATAATCCTGACCGTAGTTTCCTGAAACTAAATTATTAAAGTCAATTGTAAACAAAGGTTCTTTTAGAGCTGCTGCTTTTGTAGCATTGAATAAATCCTGAAAATCAGCATCTAAACCTAGACCAAATTTGGCTTCGTTGGTAATTACATATTTAGATTCGTCGTAGGCTTTTTGGTAATTTCCTAAAGTAAGATAAACGGATGCCAAATATCCTGCTGCTGTACCTTTTCCGGGAACGGCTTTTACTTTTGGTTTATCCTCAAGCCATTGTTTTGCAAATTCTAAGTCGGCGATGATTTTTGGATAAATATCAGCTTCTTTTGTTCTGCTTAATTTATCAACCTGAGAAACCTCGTTTACCGGAAAATCAATATAAGGAACATCGCCAAAAATACGCACCAAATGGTAGTAAGTAAAAGCTCTTGCAAAATAAGCCTGCGCTACAATTGCGTTTACTTTTGCCGGATCTCCCGGAGTTTTTTTAGCACCTGCAATCGCTTGATTTGCTGCTGCGATAATGATATACGATTGTGGCCAAAAGTTGGCTACAAGAGCATTTGTATCATTCATGTTCATATCATTTACATCGATACGTGCCGCCTGAGTGGTTCTGTCGCCAATATCGGCCATATCATCGCGCAACATTAGGGCAATGGTAAATTCTCTTCCCCAATAATTATTGTGTGCAATGTTGGCAAAAGCTCCGTTTACAGCAGCTTGCAGATCATCTGTATTATTAAAGAAGTTCTCAGGACGTATAGTTCCTACAGGATGTTCTTCCAGATCTGAACATCCAAATGCGAATATTCCCAAGAAAAGAAAAGCTATATATTTTTTCATAATACTATTTTTTAGGTATTGGGTGTATAATTTAACACATAGAAACATAGCTTTTTGGAACACTAAATAAGGCGTTTCACTTGCATCAATAATCATAGCATTTTGCGTATAACTATGTGTTTAATACTATTTTTTTAAACTAGAATTTTAAATTAAAACCAAAAGTAAAGGTTCTTACATTAGGATAACTTCCGTAATCCAATCCTAAGTTGGTGTTACTTCTTGAATTGTTATCATTCAGGTAATTTACCTCAGGATCAGAACCGGGATATTTGGTAATAGTCCATAAGTTTTGTGCACTGATGTAGAAACGAACTTTGCTTAATCCAATTTTTGAAACCACATTATCATCTAAACTATATCCTATAGACACGTTTTTTAAACGAATGTAACTTGCATCATAAACAAATCTTGAAGTAATTCTTTTCGTTCTTGCAGCATTTACTGGCACATTGGTATCGGTGTTTGTTGGCGTCCAGGCATCCAAAACTTCTGTAGTGGCATTATTATTTCCTGAAGCCAGTTCCATCAAAGTATAATTTAAAATCTGATTGCCCTCAGAACCCTGAAAAAAGATATTTAAATCAATATTTTTATAAGTGAAATCATTATTGAATCCGAAGATGAAATCAGGATTTGGGTTTCCGATAATCGTTTTATCATTAGAATCCAGTTTTCCATCGCCATTTACATCTTTGAATTTTTCTCCTCCGGCAATAGTTTCAAAATTTCCGGGAAGCACCGCTTCTCCTTGCTGAATTACACCATCATACACAAACCCAAAGAAAGAACCAACAGGTTGACCAACTCTTAAAATCTGAGATTCTGTTGCAAGAAAATGTCCAGGCGCAGAGTTGATCAAAAGATCTTTGTTGTCAGCCAGTTTTAGGATTTTATTCTTGTTCGAAGAAATATTAAAATTGGTTGACCAGGTAAAATCTGCTCCAATAAAGTTTTTGGTATTAATGCCCAATTCCCAACCTTTGTTTTCTAATTCTCCCACATTTTGAAGCTGAGAAGCTATTCCTGAAATTCCTGGTAAAGGTCTGTTGAACAATAAATCTTTGGTAATTGTTTTATAATAATCGGCTGTAATACTGATTCTGTTATCAAATAAACCCAAATCAATTCCGTAATCTTGTTGATAAGATGTTTCCCATTTTAAATTAGGATTATTGATTGCCGTAAGCTGAACCGCATTTACAATCACGTCGCCACTTACATCATAGACTTCAGAAAATTTAGAAAGCGTAGAGTAGGCATCGATAGACGGGTTTCCCGTGGCACCATAACTCGCTCTTAATTTAAGATTAGAAACAGTTTTACTGTCTTTTAAGAAGTTTTCTTTACTAACATTCCATCCAATTGCTCCGGAAGGAAAAGTCCCGTATTTGTAGTTTTCACTAAAGCTTGAAGAGCCGTCACGACGTGCTGTAAAGGTGAATAAATATTTATCATCATAATCAAAATTCAACCTTCCAAAAGCCGATATTAATTCTGTTTCAGACAAACTTGATTCCGGTTTTAAATACACCGTTCCTGCACCTAAATTATGGTAAGAGTTAGAATTCGTTAAAAATCCTCTTGATGCGGCATAAGCACGGTCATTTTTATTTTTTTGATACGAATATCCTCCAAGAACCGTCAGGATTCCTTTGTCAATAATCTCACGTTTAAACGTTAAATAGTTCTCTGTAAGGAAAGAAGAAAACTTGGTATTGTTTATAGAAGCTTCTCCTTTTACATTTTTTCCTGCAATCAAAGTCGACGGAATATATCGTCCGGTTTGAGAATTATTATCCGTTAAACCTAAAGTAGTTTTAAAGTTTAAATCTTTTGTAATTTGATAAGAAGCAAAAAAGTTACTTCTGTTTACGGTCGAAAGTGTTTCAAGAATATTATCCATCGCCGTTGCATACGGATTATCAATATCGTCCCCAATTGGAGCAGTTGTCGTATACGTTCCGTCAGCATTATAAATTCCTTTATCCGGCATAAATCTGTACGCCGCTGCAATTACACCCGCTGCACCAGTTCCTCCAGCGCCCGTCTGGCTAATAATTCCGTCTTTGTTTTGTTTGCTTTGAAACATATTCAAACCCACTTTAAACTTGTCGGTTAAATCTGCTTCAACATTACTTACAATCGTGTATTTATCTATTCCGGAATTAATTACGACTCCGTTTTGGTTGAAATAGTTTCCTGAAACATAATACCTGATTTTATCAGAACCTCCTGAAAAAGATAATGAGGTGTTCGAAATCATTCCTTCGCGATAAATTACATCCTGCCAGTCTGTATTAGCACCACCATCAGTATGTGTGGTAAAACTTTTTCTGTACGCCACAAACTGTGGCCCATTTAATAAATCTAATTTATTGTTGACAGATTGTACCGATGTTGAATTACTGAATTCGATAACTGGTTTTCCAGGTTTACCTTTTTTGGTCGTAACCATAATAACCCCGTTTGAACCTCTGGATCCGTATATGGCTGTAGCCGATGCATCTTTAAGAACCTCAATAGAAGCAATATCCTGAGGTGCCGGCATAGAAACTCCTGCAAAACCATCGACAACAATAAGAGCGTCACCGCTTGCGTTGATTGATGTTCCTCCACGAACCCTGATTTTTACGGGAGCACCTGGTTCACCACCGTTATTAGATTGTACCGAAACCCCTGCTGCACGGCCTTGTAGAGCCTGTTCAGCATTTAGAGTAGGGTAGGCTGTCAGTTCTTTTGCCGTTACAGAAGAAACTGATCCTGTAATGTCGCTCTTTTTACGCGTTCCGTAACCTACCACAATAACTTCATCAAGATTTTTAGTATCTGGTTTTAAACTGATATTGATGACCGTTTTGTTTCCCACAGGAACTTCAACAGTTTGATATCCCACATAATTAAAAACTAATACCGCATTTTTCTCCGAAACGAAAACACTATAGTTTCCATCCATGTCTGCAGATCCTCCAACCGAAGAACCTTTTACATATACATTAGCACCAGGGAGCCCAAGTAAGTCTTCGCTTGAAGTAACTTTTCCGGTGACTTTTCTTTCCTGTGCATTCATAACAACATTCACCAGTAAAAAAGCTACCAGCAAACACCATTTAAGCGATTTGAAATTTTGGTTTGTGAACATTCATTTTGGTTTTTTAGGTTAATGTTAGATAAAGTAGAAAATCAATAAACTCATTCCGATTATGATTATCACAAATAGAATTTGCAATACTATGAATGTTGTTTTTCTGATTTTCATAATGACAAATGTAGTGGCCGAAAACGATATAGAAATACAAAAAAGGGTATCTAAAAATACAGATACCCTTTTTTAACCCTTTAAAAACAATGAATTCCCTAAAAAACTTCTGAGGATTTAAAAAACTTGTCAGCAAACTGAGTTGGCGTTTCCCCATACTTTTTCTGGAAACATTTACTAAAGTATTTTGGATTGTTGAAGCCGACTTTATAACTAATTTCGGAAACGTTTAATTTGTTTTGTTCTAATAATTGAGCGGCGCGTTTTAATCGTATTTCATGAATGAATTCGTTTGGCGTAAAATTCGTCCAGGCTTTTATTTTTAGAAACAACATCGTACGGCTTACACCCAATTCTGTACAGAAAAACGGAATATCGAATTGTTCGTTCGAAATGTTTTCCTCGACAATTTTGAAAGCTTTTTTCAATAAATCTTCATCTAAAGAAGAAACCGTTATTTCTGACGGAATGAAATTATCATCGCTGGAGAATTTGTTTTTCAATCGTTCAGTCGAATTCAGCAGGTTTTTAACTCTAAGTTTAAATTCAATTAAATTGAAAGGTTTACTGATATAATCATCGGCGCCACTTTCTAATCCTTCAAATTTATACACTAATGAAGTTCGTGAAGTCAGTAGAATAACCGGAATATGACTTGTTTTTAGATTTTCTTTGATTTTCGAACAAAGTTCAGTTCCTACCATTTCGGGCATAATAACATCGCTGATAATCAAATTAGGAACGTGCTGCAATGCTTTTTCAAAAGCTACTTTTCCGTTTTCGGCTTCAATAATATTATAATCTTCCTTGAGTAAATTTTTCATAAACGAACGTAAAACCTTGTGATCTTCGACAATCAGGATGGTTTGTTTTTCATCGTTTACTACAAAGTCATCAATATCTTCCGGCTCTGTTATTTCGGCTTTTTCTAATTGTGCGGTGTATTGATCGATGTCATCACTAATTCTAAAATCGGTAATAATTTCGTTGTCTAAAAGATGCGTTCTGCCTAACGGAAGCGTAACTTTAAAAACCACACCCTGAGTTTCTTTATTCGTTACCTCGATATCTCCTTTATGCAGTTTTACAATGTTTTTTACAATCGAAAGCCCAATTCCGGTTCCTTTATTATAGTTTTTCTGAACGTTGTTGTGCATCGGAACTTCAAAAAACAAATCAAAAATTTTATCAATATGTTCAGGCGCAATTCCCACTCCTGAATCTTCTATGGCGATAAAAAGATTTTCGTTGTCGTGTGAAATTTTCAGGTGAATATTTCCACCTTTTGGAGTATATCGAAACGCATTCGAAATCAAATTATAAAAAACACGTTCCAGTTTATAACGATCAAAATATACGAGAATTTCTTCTTGCGATGATTCGAAAGTATAAGTATAACCGCCGTCTTTGGCATATTCGATAAAAGATAAAAAGATTTCTCTGGTAAATTTTACAATATTTCCTTCGGCAGATTCAAGCGTAACCTGATGGTTTTCGAGTTTTCTGAAATCCATTAAACGATTAATTAAACTCAAAAGATGATTGGCACTTCCTTCAATCACCAATAGTTTTTTGTACATTTCGTTTGTACCGTTATAATTGGCCAGAATTTGCTGTAATGGCCCTAAAATCAAGGTCAATGGCGTTCTGAATTCATGCGAAATATTGGTAAAGAAATCCAGTTTGGCGATATTGTTTTCTTCAATTCGCTTGGTTTCCAGATATTCCAGTTCCAGTTTTTGTTTCAGTCTTGCTTTCGATTTCATGATCCAGATCAAACCGTATAATCCCAGACCAATTACGATTCCGTACAATAAAAATGCCCAGATACTGCGCCACGGAGCAGGTTTTACGATCACGGTTAGGGTAGTGGGAACTTTATTCCAAACGCCGTCATTATTAGAACCGCGAACTTCAAAAGTATAAGTTCCTGGATTCTGAATCGCAAAAATAGCTTCGGTACTTTTGGTGGTAGTCCAGTTGTTTTCTAACCCAACCAAACGATAACTGTATTGATTGTTTTTGGATCGAATGTAATTTGGGATCGCAAAATCTATCGAGAAATTGGCTTTATCATAATCAAGTGTAATGGTTTTGGTATAACCAATGCTTTTTTCTAAAATACCAACCGAATCGTTAGGATGAATGCTTTCGTTTTTGATTTTGAGATTGGTAATTAAAACTTGTGGGGCATAAGTGTTTAGGGAGATTTTCTTGGCATCAAAATACGTCGCGCCAGAAGGACTTCCGAAATAAAATTGATTCGAATCGAGTTTTAAAGCCGAATTATCATTAAATTCATTACTCGCCAATCCATCTTTTTGATCATAAATAACAACCGTTTTCAGCGTTGCGCTGTATTTTATAATGCCCTGATTGGTACTAATCCATAAGTTTTTATCATCGTCTTCAAGAATAGAATGTATCGAAGTGATAACCGTATTTCCGATTCTTAAATTGATTTTATTGAATTTCTTTCCATCAAAATAATGCAAACCTTTTGCTTTTGTTCCTACCCAAATTTTCTTTTGGCTGTCCTGAAACAAAGTCAGAATATCATCGCCGGATAAAGAAGCCGAATCGAAAAAGTAATGTTGAATAGAATATTTATTAGGCGTAAAATTGTTCAGCGGAATATAATTTAAACCGTTTTGAGTACCCACCCAAGCGCCTTTTTTTTGATCGACTAAAATAGTACGAACAATATTATTGGTCAGATAATTGGCTTTTGTATTATCGTTTCCGATTGTTTCAAAAGTTTTAGAAACCGTATTGTAACGAATCAAACCTTTACCAAAAGTACCAATCCAGATGATGTCGTTTCCTTCTGCCTTGATCGAATAAACACCGGATTCTTTCAATAAAACAGTAAGATCATCGGCAATTCGATGGTCTTCCATTCTTTTGGAAATAACATTGTAAGCTGATAATCCTTTTGAATACGTGCCGATCCATAAAATATCACCAGACAAACACATCGATTTAATATCGTTTTTGATATTTTGCCCGCTTTTACTGTTGATGTAACTCGTAGCTTCGGTATTTTTATTGTAAATCGTGATTCCGCCGCCTTCAGTTCCAAAATAGATATTCTGGTTTTTATCGGCAATAATCGAACTCACAACATCAAAACTCATCGGAATCTTTTTCGAATTCTGATTATAATTAGAAAAATTCACATTCGAAATATCCCAAATATTCACGCCTTTGTAATAACAGCCAATCCAGACAGAACCTTTTCGATCCATGTAAATCGATTTTACCTTATCGATTCCGTTGCTGTTATTGCTGCTGTTTATTTTTTGAATGTTTTTGTCCTTTCCTAAAATATAGATTCCGTCATACGCGCCAATCCATAGAGAACCTTGGTTATCAAAGGCCAGAGAACGAATATCAGTATTGATTTCGCGGTATTTATCTTCAGGTAAAAAAGAAACAAAAGCATTGGATGTTTTATCAAATTTAAGAAGTCCTTTGTTTTTTGTTCCCACCCATAAATTACCCGAAACATCTTCGGCAATTGCCTGAACATTGAGAAGATCTGTATTGTTTAAAGGATAATTTTTAAAGGATAATTTGCCGTTTTTTCTGTTTACAAGTTTGCACAAACCTTTTGTTGTACCAATCCAGATTTCTCCTCTTTTCGATTTTAAAATCGTAATAATATTGTTGCTGGGAACTGTCGTAGGATCTGTTTCAGAATGAAAAAAAGAAGCAAAGAGTTTTGATTTTTTATTGTAAATCGTCAATCCTTTCGAAGTACCAAACCACATTTCATCGCCAATTTCTCTAATCGACCAAATAGCATTACTGCTAATAGTATGATTGTTTTTTGTATGCAAATATCGTGTAAAAGCATTGGTAACAGGATCATAACAATTAAGCCCGTTGTAAGTTCCTACCCAAATTTTTCCGGTATTATCTTCTTCGATAGATAAAATATCGTTGTTGCTGATCGAATTTTTACTGGAAACATCATTCCTGAAAACAGTGAATTTACTTCCGTCATATTTATTCAGTCCGTCACGTGTACCAAACCACATTTGCCCAAATTTATCCTGATGTATGGCAATGACAGAACTCTGCGAAAGTCCATCGGTAGTAGAGATATTTTTAAGGCGGTATTTATTTTGGGAAAATACATTCCCGGAAATAAGCATTGTTACAAGAAAGGCTATTTTGTATTTCATAGCATTTTTTTTTAGGTTCAAAAGAACAAAGGGAGAAAGTTTTTTATACTAAGGATTAATTTTTTATCCGATGGCTATCTGGTGCATTTTTTTAAACACATAGAAACATAGATTTTCTTTGTCAAATAAGGTGATTCAAAAAACTAGTTTTTACACATAGCTAAACCTTAAGTACTATGTTTTTTAATGTAAAGTAAAACGCCTTTTTACGTTCCAAAAAGCTATGTTTCTATGTGTTTAAATATTATTTCTTTAATCTCCTTTTTAATTGATAATTATAAAGAGAAGGAACTTTGTCCATCGGCGTATTCAAAAATTCAATATAAGCGTCAGGTTCATATTTTACTTCAAATTTGGCGTTGCCATTCACACCTATGATTCTTGCAAAAGGCCCGTCTTTCATGCCGTAAAGCAAAACTGGTTTTGTGATTTCAGCTGGTTTCTCGACCAGAACATTCAGATTCCAAAAAGTACTAAATGGCCCATGTGAAGGTTTCCAGTAATCTGCGCCACCGCCGCCAAACAAGTAATAACTGTTGTTTTTATCCGGTGTTATATGTACGGTAATATGATCGAATAAGTTTTGATGATTCGCTCCCGAATGCTGATCTAAAAGAGCATCGGCAAAAATCTCGCAATCCTGATACACGTTTTTAGTCGCAAAAGTGTTGAAACTTAACGGATGAACAGCTTTGTTATAGATCTTAAGATTCCTGACCAAAACATTATGAACCCCGCCCAAAGTCACCGTATAATGCGACATATGAGGACCATCGGTAACGATATCCTGAATGGTAATGTTTGAGATTTCCTCGCCTAAAATTCCGCTGTCAGCATTCGTAATCGTAACATCTTTTACCCAACTATTAAAAACGCGTGTCAAAAATATCGCATTATTTCCGGGTTCAACATGATGCGCGACTCTCGGAATATCCGGAAAAGTAAAACGAAGATGCTCAATCCCGACTTCTTCTAAATGTTTCCATTCGACCAATTGCGCCTGATAACTGGGTTTTATAGCAATTGTCAAAGGCGTTTTGATTGTAATTTTAGAGTTTGAAATTTTGGTGATTTCAACTTGCTGTCGTACGATTGGAAGTTTCGGGAATTTCCAATGATGAGAACCCGGTTTTACATTCGCACCTTTATATAAATCTTTGATGATTTCGCCATTTTCGCCGTCTTTATTAAACAATTGCAATTCGACAATATCGCCCACTTTTAAACCTTTTACATCCGAAACATTGATTGTATGTTCACCCATATTTCCCGAACTTACTTTAGCTAACGGATTTGGAGTAGGTTCGTATTTATCCAAATACGATTTTACACGTTCACCCGGAATTTGCGTCCAGATAAATCCACCCGACCAGGCATATTGTGAGAAAGGCAAATCGACATTATTTTCAGGTTCGCGTTGTCTTTTATCAAGTGTAGTTAGATATTCGCGAAGTTCAGCCAAAGACTCCGAATCTTTGAGATACATCATCGGTCTCGGGCAATAAATTTCAGTTCCATTTTCACCAGAACCTGCGCCACGAAGTACAAAATTGCTCCTTTCGATATATACAATTTCGCTCAGAATAATGCGTCCGGCAGGCAATTGCAGAATCACATTTCCCTCAAAAGCACTTGCAGCTTTTACAGCTTTTAGTAAAGCTTTAGAATCATCTAGAGCGTCATTCGCTTTTACGCCATAATCTGTAGCATTGATAATTTTTCCCTGAACTTCCGGAATTTGGCTTTCGCCGAAATGATAACCGGCATAACTAAAATCAGGTAAATAGTTGGCTTTCGAATCCGTAAGTATTTTGGGCGTTTGCTGCGCCATGACAACACTATTTACAAAAAGGCTGCAACAAATGAGGATGGTTTGGGTATTCATGGTTGTGGTTATTTGGTTAGTTAGTGGTTTGCCACGAAAGCGCAAAGACGCCATTTTTTTGTTCTCATTTTATGTCATCCTGAGGAACGAAGGATCACACAAGTAATTCCGTATAGTATTTCTGCAAAGTAATTCGTCAATCTTTGTCGAGTTTCGCGTGTGATCCTTCGTTCCTCAGGATGACAAATAATACTTAAAAACTTCGTGTCTTAGCGCCTTCGTGGCAAGAAAAGCAACTTTACGGTAACTTTTAAAGTGACTTCTTAATTCCCATTTCAAGTCCTCGCAATTCAGCCAGACCTCTCAAACGCCCAATCGCCGAATATCCGGGATTCGTCTTTTTATTCAAATCATCCAGCATTTGGTGTCCGTGATCGGGACGCATTGGCAATTGGCTGTTATTTCTTTTTTCAACTTCAATAATCGCTTTTACCACTTCGTACATATCAACATCACCTTCAAGATGATTAGCTTCGTAAAAGCTTCCTTCGGCATCTCTTTCCGTGCTTCTTAAGTGAATAAAATTCATTTTATCGCCGTGACGTCTTACGATTCCCGGTAAATCATTATCAGCTCTCACGCCGTAAGAACCCGTACACATCGTGAATCCGTTTGATTTTGAAGGAGCAGCATTCATCAATTCAATCAAATCTTCCTCCGTACTTACTACTCTTGGCAATCCTAAAATCGGGTAGGGAGGATCGTCAGGATGAATTGCCATCAATACACCTTTACTTTCAGCAACCGGAATAATTTCTTTTAAAAAGAAGAATAAATTCTCCTTCAAAGCCTTTCTGTCAATATGATTGTATCCACTTAAAGTAATCAGAAAATCTTCTACAGAATATGCCTCTTCAGCACCCGGAAGTCCTGCCAGAATATTTTGCTGTAATTTTACTTTATCAGCAGCAGTCATGGCTTCAAAATAACTTTTTGCTTTTTCGATTTGCGCTGCCGAATATTCATTTTCTGCTCCGGGTCTTTTCAGAATGTACAATTCAAAAGCAGCAAAAGCATTAATATCAAATCGTAAAGCTTTAGATCCGTCGGCAGTTTCATAAGCCAGATCCGTTCTCGACCAGTCTAAAACCGGCATAAAATTGTAGCAAATGCATTTTATTCCGCATAAAGCCAGATTTCTAATGCTTTCTTTATAATTTTCAATGTATTGAAGATAATTTCCGGTCTGTTTTTTAATGTCTTCATGAACCGGAATACTCTCTACAACCGACCAAATTAAACCCGAAGCACCTTTTTTAGGATCACCGTTTTCGTGTTCAATTTCAACTTTTCGTTTGATAATTTCTTCAATATCCCAAACCTGCCCATTCGGAATATGGTGTAATGCGGTCACAATTCCGGTAGCTCCGGTTTGTTTAATATCTTGTAAAGAAACGGGATCGTTTGGTCCGAACCATCTTAACGTTTGTTCCATTTTTTTTATATTTAATTGATGATGATTGTTGTAAAACCTTTTATATATTCATTTTTAAACACGAATTTCACGAATTGACACTAATTTTATCTTTCGATTAATTTTTAAAATTAATTTTCACAAACCAATCTGTGCTAATTTGTGAAATTGGTGTTCTTTTTTTAATCATTTTAAATGCTCGTCGCAGCAAATCCGCCATCGACTTTTAAAATCGTTCCTGTTACAAATTTTGACATATCGCTGCATAAAAATAAAAGTGCTCCGTCGATATCTTCCGGAGTTCCAAATCTTCCCATTGGCGTATGTTCGATAATTTTTTCACCTCTTGGTGTTAGTTTTCCTTCAGGAGTAAGTAATAAAGCCTTGTTTTGTTCTCCTATAAAAAATCCCGGAGAAATCGCATTTACACGAATTCCTTCACCATATTTTTGAGCTAACTCAACTGCCATCCATTGCGTAAAATTGTCAATTGCCGCTTTTGAAGCCGAATATCCCACAACTCTCGTTAAAGGTCTTTGTGCCGATGCCGATGATATATTAATGATATTTCCTGATTTTTGTTGCGCAAAAAGTTCCGAAAATACTTGCGATGGCAACATCGTACCAATAATATTAAGATCGACAACTTTTTGTAAATCATCGACTTTCATATCAAATATCGCCTGATCCGGGCTGATAGTTGCTCCGGGCATATTTCCGCCTGCAGCATTAATTAAAATGTCAAGACGACCGTATTTTTCTACAATAAAATCTCTGGCTTTTTCTAATTCTTCTTTGTTTAAAACATTGGCCTGAACAGCAAAAGCTTTTCCGCCGTTGCTTTCTATGTTTTGTACAGCTTTATTAGCCTTTTCAATCGATTGAGAAACGATTCCAACAATAACGCCTTGTTGAGCCAAAACGCTTGCAAAATTGCTTCCCAAAACTCCGGCACCTCCGGTAATTAATGCAATTTTTCCTTTTAGATTAAATATTGAATCCATATTAAATTTTAAATTTATAGGTAATGTTTTTTAAACACATAGAAACATAGTTTTTTTGGAACGTTTGAAGTCGTTTCACTTTGCATTAATAATCATAGACTATAGGAGAAAACTAGTTTTCTTAAAGAACATTCTTCAGTTTTAAAAGTGATGTTTCTATGTGCTAAATATTTTTTAGGTATTAGTTATCTTCTTATTGTTGCTACTATCTCCAGCATTTTTTTGGTTTCGTTTTCAATTATATCGTAATCCTGTTCTTCTATACGTTTTTTGCTGATGAGTTTGCTTCCTAAACCAACCGCAGAAGCTCCGGCCGAAAACCAGCTTTCAATACTGGCATGAGTAGGTTCGACACCGCCGGTAGTCATGAAAACCAATGATGGAAAAACATCTTTTATGCTGCTTAAAAATTCTGTTCCTAAAATGTTTCCGGGAAAAAGCTTTACGAGTTTTATTCCGGCATTTTCGGCTGCTATAATTTCTGTTGGCGTCATACAACCCGGAGCGTATAATACTTCCTGATCTTTTAAGAAATCAGCCACTTCAGGAACAAAACCCGGACTAATAAAAAAGTCGGCTTTTGCATCGTTGAAGTCTTTAGCTTGTTCGAGGTTTTTAATTGTTCCGATACCTAATAACATTTCACGCAATTCGGCATTTCGAACCGCAACCATTTTTTTGAAATTCGATAGCGCTTCAGGACCTCTGTTGGTATATTCTACGGCTCTGATTCCTGCCTTGTAAAGCGTTCTTAAAATTTCGACACTAATGGTTTCATCGGTTGTAAAATAAAGCGGAAGAATACCTTGCTCAGCAATAACATCGATGGTTTTTTGAATGGTGCTCATCAGTTTTAAATTTTAACTTTAATGACGATTTTTTTAATTGTTCCTTCGCCAATCATAGCCGCGTGAACATCTGTGGGAAACAAAATCGCAAATTGTTTTTCCTGCAATTCAAAAAACATATCCGGTTTGTCGTGAAAGAAACGAACATCTCTTTCGTCGCTGTATTCCCCGTTTGGACTCACGCATTTTTCTCTTGGTTTCCATGCAAAAGTTTCAGGACCTTTTATCGAAATCTGGATGTCGATATTTTGGTCATGACATTCAAAACCTTTTATACTTTCTTCTTTGGTTGCGCCTTCGCCAACAATTACGATAACTTTTAATCCTTCGGCAATTTCAAATGCGCCTTCTTCGAGTTTGTTAATGTCATTTTGATTTACGTAATCAAATGCTTCTTTGAATTTAGGATGAAGGCTGAAATATTTTGCAGCGTTTTGTAATGAATCTACAATCATTTTATTTGGTTTTTATGTTTTCTATTTGAGCATTAAATAATTATCAATGCTACTTTTTAGTTAAATAATTACTTTATATTGTTTTACTTAAAATACTGGTTTATAAATACTAAATGTTTATATATCAATATTAGTTATTTACACTGTCTTTTGTCATGAAAATTTTTCTGAATCCTGTAAGAGCGATAATCAAATGCAAATATTTTTCTCTAATATAATGTTTTTTTCAAACACATGTGTATATTTGCGTGTACGCACACGGGCTTTTACAAATGTATATAAAAAGTTAAGTAAAACAACTTATATTCAATAAAAAAATAATAATTTCGAATGATGTAAAGCATCATTTAACTTAAAACTCATCAATATCATAACGATAAAAAAAATTGCCGAATTAGCCAACGTTTCCCCTGGAACTGTTGATAGAATTATACACAATCGTGGGCAGGTTGCTCAGGAAAATGTAGATAAAGTAAATGCTATTATTGAGCAATATGGCTACAAACGTAATATTCTGGCGAGTAATCTGGCCTTGAATAAAAAGTTTCATTTTGCAGTATTTTTACCTCAATACGAAAATCTGGAATATTGGAAAAGCCAAATTACAGGAATAGAAAAAGCTGCTATTGAGTTTAGTAAATTCGGTATTGTACTGGATTATTTCTTTTATGATTTTAATGCAGCTTCGTTTAAAGAAGCCGTTAAAAAAGTGCTGGAATTTGATTGCGACGGACTCTTATTTGCGCCTATTTTTTATGAAGAATCGGTACGTTTTTTAGCAGAATATGAAAAGAAAAATATTCCGGTCGTCATGATCGATTCGAATATTTCGAATAATGACGAACATGCTTATGTTGGACAAGACGCTTTTCAGAGTGGATATCTTGCCGGAAGATTAATCAGTTTTGCAGTAAAAAATGAAAGACAAATTCTGATTTTTAAAATCACCAGAGAGATCGAAAGTACATCGGTTTATTTGCAACGCATCGATGGTTTTTATTCGTTTTTTAAAGATCATGATGAACTCAGGAATTTTAAATTTTCTGAAATTACCATCAAAGATTCCGGAATTGATCAATTGAATATGGAAATGTTTTCCGGTATCAATAGTGTTTTTGTACCTAATTCAAGAGCTTATATTGTCGCAAGATTTTTAGAACAAAACCATATAAAAGGCGTGAGAATTATTGGTTACGATTTATTAAAAGATAATATCGAATATTTAAATAAAGGCGTAATCGATTTTTTAATCAACCAAAGACCCGAAGAACAGGGGTATATGGGAATTAATCACTTGTATAAAAAACTGGTCCTGCAGGAAATTGTAGAGAATACACATTATATTCCGTTGGAAATTATTCTGAAAGAGAATTATTTTCCTGCGAGGAAATCGTAGAGTTTTGGCCCACGGGTTTAGCGGGTTTTAACTGGTTTTCGCGGATTTTTTATTTTTTTATTCGCAATCTTGTCATCCTGACGGAGGAAGGATCACACTAGGAACTCCGTAAAGTGATGCCACAATCTTTGTCGAGCTTCTTTGTCGAGCTTCTTGTGTGATCCTTCCTGCGTCAGGATGACAAATACTTTGGGGTTATGTTGCGTGCTGATTGTTCAACGCAAGCTTTTCTTCCTGAGGAACGAAGGATCAGTCTAAGAACTCCGTAAAGTGATGCCGCAATCTTTGTCGAGCTTCTGGTGTGATCCTTCCTGCGTCAGGATGACAAAGACTTTGGGGTTATGTTGCGTGCTGATTGTTCAACGCAAGCTTGTCTTCCTGAGGAATGAAGGATCACACTAGCAACTCCGTAAAGTAATGCCACAATCTTTGTCGAGTTTCTTTGTCGAGCTTCTTGTGTGATCCTTCCTGCGCCAGGATGACAAATACTTTGGGATTATGTTGCGTGCTGATTGTTCAACGCAAGCTTGTCTTCCTGAGGAACGAAGGATCACACTAGGAAATCCGTAAAGTGATGCCGCAATCTTTGTCGAGCTTCTGGTGTGATCCTTCCTGCGTCAGGATGACAAGATTGCGAAAAAAAATCCGCGAAAACCAGTTGAAACCCGTCAAATCCGCGGGCCATAAAAAACTATTTCTTCACCTTAACAACCAGCGGGTTATTGGTCTTTTTAGCAAACGAACTCAAATATGTTTCCCATTGTTTTTGAGTTTGAAACGGGCTTCCTTTTTTCCATCCAAAACCAACATAATAGATCGCTTTATTGTTCTTTACCTCAATATTTCCGTATAAATTACTTAAATCTTTATCTTCGGTAATATGATTATCAAAACTCGTTAAAGTATTTTTTGGAGCTACAATTCCGGTTCCAATTTCAGAATCGTCGATTGGTTCCCAGTGGCTTAACCAGCCTTCTTTTATATTGGTTCCAATTGTTCCTTTTTTATCATGCAGCGTTAATCCGGCTGCAATAGATTTTGTTCCGGTAATATTGATTTCAAAACGAGAAAGGTAACTTCCGTAATCAAGGCTGATTAATTTTGACTCGGTTATTTTGTTGCCTTTTGCATCCCAATCGGCATAAGTCAGGATAAAACTTGTTCTGATAGGTCCGGTTGTGATGGTTTTCCAACTAGTGAAATTCTTAGAAAAATAGTATTTATCATCGACCTTAACGGCAATACCACCTACACCACGACTGTCACCTACATGAAAATTATCCAAACCTTCGCCAGTATCTTTATGATACGTTCCGGTTCCGTTAGTGGCTTTTTCGTACCATTTATTGATAATTGGGTAATCGACTCTTTTTAGCCACGCATCAATTCCGCTGGTTAAAGTTCCGCCCGCAATTTTGTCTTCGACCATTTTTTGAGCCACAGGACCATAAGTTCTAAAGGCGACTTTATTATTTTCCCATGCATAATCATCTGTTCGTTCCGGAACAAATCTCGAATAACAGCTAATTGTAGCTTCTTTTGATGGATTTTCGGCAACCAAAACTTCAAAATCTTGCTGTGATGAAGCTTTTATTTTAGGTTGAAATAACAATACATCTGTTATTCCATCGCCATCATTATCGATCGATTGTGTAGTCAAAAAAGTATTTGTACCAGCTTCTTTTACAGCATAATTTTCCAGTTTAACAGAAGTTGCTAATCCAAGGGATTTTTTAGTCAATTCAATGGTTTCGAATTCACGATCTATAGGAAGAGAATTGGTAACGGTAATGATTTTGTTTTGAGAATGAATGGCAAAACTACTTGCCAGAATTGCGAGAAATAAAAAAGGCTTTTTCAAAGTGGTTATTTTTTAATGTTTGTAAAGTGACATTTTAAGAATGATAAAATTACAAATAGATAATTGATTAAAAATACAGAATTGGGGTAAATATGTGCAGAATTTGGATAATAGAATTAATTTGATCTATTGGTTGGAACTATTTAAATACATAGCCACATAGGATTGTTGAACTCAAAAAAAGCGCTTCACTTTCATGAATAATCCCGATGCTTCTGGACTATGTGTGAGAAACTGGTTTCTTTTGATTGTCTTTTCTAAAGATAAAATCTATGTTTCTATGTGTTTAATAAAAAATATTGCCCAAAGCAAAGTGAGTAAATTAAGTAATTAGCGTAATAATTAAATACTATCTTTAGATGATAAATTTAAAACCCCATGAAAAAAAGCGCCGGTATATTACTCTACAAATTTATTGACAAAACGATATTCTTTTTATTGGTTCATCCTGGTGGTCCGTTTTGGAAGAATAAAGATTTAGAAAGCTGGTCGATTCCGAAAGGCGAATTTACAGAGGATGAAAATCCGCTTGATGCTGCAAAACGAGAGTTTTATGAAGAAACCGGTTTTAAATTAGAAAGCGAATCAGAAACCGATTTTATTGAACTTGACTCAGTAAAACTAAAATCAGGTAAAACCATTTTTGCCTGGGCGTTAGAATTTGACATTGATGCCACGCTTGTAAAAAGCAATGAATTCGAAATGGAATGGCCACCAAAATCAGGAAAACAACAATTGTTTCCGGAAGTTGACAGAGCCGAATGGTTTCAAACCGAACATGCTTTAAAAAAAATAAATCCCGCACAGGCTGATTTTATTGTTCAGATAATCTCTAAAATTTCTTCTTCGCTCTAAAATTTGCCTTGCTTTCGGGAATAATTTTGTAATTTACATTTTCGGTCAAGCCGAATAATTAAAAATGTAACCGTTGGGTGTAATGGATAAAAATTTAATTAAACACATAGAAACATAGATTTAATGATTTTGAAAAAAGTAAATCAAAAGAAACTCGTTTCTAACACATAGCTATGTTTTTTAATGCAAGTGAAACGTCTTTTTTGATTTCAATAATTCTATGTTTCTATGTGTTAAAAATAATTACACCCAACGGATTAAAAATGTAAATTAAAAAATATGGAAGTTAAGTGTATTATTTTCGATTGTGATGGAGTTCTTGTAGATACTGAAAAAATTGGTAACGGAATCATGCTTGAAATGGCAGCAGAATATGGTTTTAAGATGAAACTGGAAGATGCGTATCGCGATTTTAACGGTCGTAAATTAAAAGAGTGTTTCCTGTATATCGAGAATGCTATTGGCAAAAAACTTCCCGATACTTTTGAAGGAGATTATCGTGAGAAAAGTTTTGAAGCTTTTAAAACGCAGGTAAAACCAATGGAAGGCATCATTGAATTTCTTAATAAATTAAAGATCCCTTATTGTGTAGCTTCAAGCGGTCCGGTTGATAAAATCAGACTGAATCTTGAAGTGGCAGGTTTACTGGATAAATTCGAAAATAAAATATTCAGTTCGTACCAGATTAATAGCTGGAAACCAGATCCCGAAATTTTTCTTCACGCTGCAAAAGAAATGGGATTTGAAGTAAAAGATTGCATCGTAATCGAAGACAGCAAAGCCGGAGTAATCTCTGGAATTAGCGGTGGATTCAAAGTTTACGGTTTTGCCAATGGTTATAACAATGAAGACTTAGAAAAAGAAGGCGCAGAGCTTTTTCATTCTTATGAAGAGTTAGCTTTTTTGTATTAAAAAGTTTCAGGTTTAAAACCAAGGTTGTAAGGAACTTGTTCTTAAACTTTGACAAGTTTTTTTTACTTGTAAACTTGTCAGACATAGCCCGTGGTTTCAACCACGGGGTGCAATATTATCGCTCCTCGTATTGTGTTCCCGTGGTTGAAACCACGGGCTATATTTGAAGATAGAAATTAAATTAGGTTGTAACTTTTTCATTTATGAAATGATGAAAATGCGCATACCAACTTTAAAATTGCGCTTTCAAAAAGTCCCTTACAGCCTTGGTTTTAAACTTTGACAAAGCTTTCGTCTTTTAAGCATTTTCTAATTCTCACATTCTCCAATTTCTTCATTATCAAATCCTCTAATTAAAATGTAATTTGTTACATTAAAATAAATTTTTATATATTTGATTATAAAGATTCATTTTTTTTGATGCTTTTAATTATCAAATTATAATTTTAAGAGTAGTAATAAGAATGTCTTTTTTGCTTAAAAATGCCTTTTCCCAAAGGGGTAGTTTTGAGACTGTAGCTCTTAAAAAGCTACGAACTAACCTACAGACCGAAACAAAAATGACAAAATTTTTACTTAGAATTTTAGTTCTATGGATATCCCTTTTGTATCCAATTGTTAATGCCCAAATTAAAAAAATTGGAGTTCCTTTTATTACCAATTACAATCCTAAAACCTATAAATCAGCATCTGAAAATTGGGATGTTTTGCAGGATTCTAAAGGCATGATGTTTTTTGCGAATCATTTTGGTATTATGCAATTTGATGGCGTGAGATGGAGCATTGTGGCACAGCCGGAAAATAAAAGTATGGTTCGTTCTCTTGCGATCGATAAAAAGGATAAAATGTATGTTGGTGCTCAGGGCGAATTTGGTTATACGGTTCAGTTACCAAACGGACAATATAAATACACTTCTCTGGTAAAGTTGCTGCCGGATTCTGCCAAAAATTTTGGTGATGTATTGCATACGGTTATTCGCCATAAAGAAGTAATTTTTTTCTCGAATGAAGAACTTTTTATTTATAAAAACAACAAAATCAAAGTAATACGATGTGAGGCCAAGTTTGATGAATTTTTTGAAGTTGGCAAAGAAATCTATGTTTCCGACAATGTAAAAGGTTTGCTGAAATTAGAAAATGATGCTTTAGTTGAAATTCCGAACAGTAAAGAATTTATCGGAATGAAGATCAGGAAAATCTTTGAAACCAATGAAGGTTTGATCATCCTGACACAAAAGAAAGGTTTGTTGGTTTACAAAAACAATCAGTTAAAACCTTTTGTAACCGAAGCGGATAATGTATTGAAACAGAATCAGATCTCGACAGGGATTTTACTTTCTGATGGCTATTTCGGAATCGGGACACGTCAAAACGGATTGATAGTTATTAATAGCAAAGGAAATTTAATTCAGCATATTAATAAACAGACAGGTTTGCAAAATGATTATGTGACCAACCTTAAAATGGATAGGGAAGGCAATCTGTGGGTTACTTTGAAAGATGGTATTTCGATGATTCAGATTTCGTCGCCGTTGTCAAAAATACTCGATACATCGAATTCAGAAACCAAAATATACTGCAGTCAGATTTATCAAAACAAATTGTATATCGCTACTGATAATGGTGTTTTTTGGCTGGATTGGAATGCGTATAAAAATGGCCAGCATGAGAATGTTCACTTTCAGCATATATCAGGAATGTCTGAAAACGTTTGGAATATTGGCATTTTTGGAAACTCACTTTTGGCTTTTGAGAAAAATGGAGTTTTTGAGATCAAAGGTAATTCGGCACAATTGTTAGCCAGAACAGATGGCGCCTGGCAAGGTGTTCTTATTCCGAATCATCCTGATTTATTGCTTGTGGGCGGTTATAATGGCTTGTATTTATTAAAACAGATCAATAATTCCTGGGTGTATCAGCATAAAATAAAAGGTTTTGAAGAAAGCAGTAGGGTAATTGTAACCGATCAAAATGAGAATATCTGGATTGCGCATGGTTACAAAGGCATCTTCAAAATGAGATTGAATAAAACATTTGATGCTGTTTCGAACATTGAATTTTATAATGATAAAAATGGTTTTCCGTCGAGTTTGTTTTTGAATAATTTCAAAATTAAGAATCAGATTCTTTTTGGAACCACAAAAGGCGTTTACAAACAAGATACTCATTCAAAAAAAATGATTCCCGATAATAACTTCAAGAAATATCTGGGAATGAATAGCCATATTCGTTTGCTTAAAGAAGATCCTCAAAACAATATCTGGTACATTTCTGGAGAGAATACCGGAAAAATGGAGCACAAAGCGGGCGGAGGTTTTACTGTAGAAGAATTGCCTTTTCGAAAACTGAGATATTTATACATTCCGGGATTCGAGAATATTCAGACTACTGCAAACCGAGATGTGTTTTTTGGAACACAAGAAGGATTGATTCACTATAACACTACCAAAAACAAGAAATATCAGTCGAAGTACAAAGCAATAATTTCTGAGGTTAAATGTATTTTCCCCAAAGACAGTTTGTTGTTTTCCAGCAGATATGATGTACTTCCAACCAATATAGAATCGGCAAATACATTTTCGCCTGTTTTATCGTATTCGAATAACGCTTTGCACTTTTCGTTTGCATCGCTTTGTTATGATGAGGCCGATGCAACTAAATACGAATATTGGCTAGAAGGTTTTGAACCCAAATGGTCGGATTGGAATCTTCAGACCGAAAAAGAATATACCAATTTACCGGAGAACGAATATGTTTTTCACGTAAGAGCAAAAAATATTTATGATGTTGTCAGCGAAGAAGCCGTTTTTAAATTTGAAATTCTACCGCCTTGGTACAGAACAACCTGGGCTTATATTTTGTATTTAATATTGTTTGGTGTTTTGATTTATACGATTATCAAATACCAAAAAAATCTGGCTGAACGAGAACGTGAACAATTAATCCTGAATCAGGAAAAGGAATTGCTCCGAAATCGCGCCGAATTAAACGAACAAAAACTGGCTTTAGAACAGGAAAACATGGCGATTATGAAGGAGAATCTCGAAACAACGATTAATCTCAAAAATGCGAAAGTAGCTTCGAATACGGTGAATTTGATTCATTTAAATGAAATTTTACTTTCGATAAAAGAGCTTATTGGTCAGATTGATAAAAACAATGATTTTAATACCAATTTTGGCTTATTAAAGAAAATCAACCGAATCATTGATCACGAATTACAAGGAGATCAGCACTGGAATGAGTTTGAAGAGATTTTTAATCAGCTGCATGATAATTTCATGCAACGATTGAAAACAAGTTTTCCTGAATTGACTCCGCGTGATATGCGATTGTGTGCTTATTTACGAATGAACTTTAATACCAAAGAAATAGCACCGCTTTTGGGAATTTCTGTTCGAGGAGTTGAAGATACACGATATCGCATTCGTAAAAAATTACAGCTTTCATCAGAAGCAAATATTACGGAGTTTATTTTGAATTTTTAAATGGGTTTATTTTTTCTCGCAGATTTGACAGATCGAACAGATTTTTTTAATCTTTTTTATCACTTAATCTGTGGCTAAAATTTTCCACGCAGATTTTAAAAAGATTTAAGCAGATGTGCGCAGATGTTTTATTTTATAACGTATTAATTCTAAAAGTTCCAGATTAATCTAATCATAACCGCAATCTTGTCATCCCGAGGAACGAGGGATCTCCGTAAGTAATTCTACAAAGATTGGCTAGATTTGTTACGGAGTTTCTTGCGAAGATTTGCTTCGCCAGTCGCTATCGCTCGAGTCTCCTCCGTCGAAATGACAAACTAAACGCAAACTGCATTTTCTTTTATATTCCTACAATTAAAATCCATCTTCTATCGGTTTATAATTAACACATAACGAACTTTTTAAAATCAGTAAAATCCTAAGTAGTTTTACGCTTTTTGAACGCTAATTATTACATTTTTTTACAAACACCGTAGTCAAACCGTATTGTAAAATGTAAGTCTTGCCTGATTTATTCGTTAATATTGTCTCATTATTATTACAATAACAATCTGTTTTTACAAGCAGGTATTTATTGTGCTAATAATCTTTACTAACAAATAACCTAAAAACAAATGAAGCAAAAAGACTCTTTTTTCGGCCGACCACCGAAAAGTAATTACAATGTATTAAAAAGGTGTTTAATGTTACTCGTTCTGGCATTATTTCCACTCTTAAAAGTTCACTCACAATGCAACACTTTAATTTGGTCGGATGAATTTAACGGAACAACCGTAGACGCGACCAAATGGCAAAGTATTTCCGGAAACGGCTGTCCATCGCTTTGCGGATTTGGAAATGCCGAAGCGCAGCGTTATGATCCTAATCAGGCGACAATTGTCAAAGAAGGAACAAACAGTTATTTGAACATTCAGGCAAAATACGAACCGAATGCTGCCTTTCCGTCACAGCCGTATTCTTCTGCAAAACTTACCACAGAAGGTAAATATGCCATCAAATACGGAAGAATCGAAGCCCGTATGAAATTATCTAACGGAATGGGCGCATGGCCCGCTTTCTGGATGTTACCTGCCGGAACATCAAACTGGCCTTTTACAGGCGAAATTGATATCATGGAAGCCAAACACAGAAACCCAAAATCTGTAGACGGAACGCTTCATTATGACGCAGGTGGCTATCATTATACGGGAAGAAGTTATTCTTCACCAACGGATTTATCTTCAGAATTTCACGTTTATGCGGTAGAATGGGGACCAAATATCATTAAATGGTTTATTGATGGCAATTTATTTCATACTGCCACGCCACAAACGACCGTAAATGGCGGATGGCCTTTTAATGACCAACAGTTTTATATTATTTTAAATCTGGCGGTTGGTAGTGGCGGAACACCTTATACAAGTGTAAACGGAGCGGGTGTAGAGCCAATTCCGGCTGACTTTCCGGCAAAACTACAAGTAGATTATGTTCGTGTTTACAGCGGTAGTTTTACGTATGGCGTTTTGGGCGATGCAAAAGTATACCATAACGAAACAGGTAAAACGTATTCGATCAATGCGATTCCCGGAGCCACTTATAATTGGACCGTTCCGGCGGGAGCATCCATTACTTCAGGACAAGGTACCAATACAATTACTGTAAATTGGGGAACTACAGGCGGAGATGTTTCTGTAGCGACTACAGTGTCAGGATGTGCCAGTAATACTTATAAATTGGCTGTTATAACAGAAGTACCTTTACCAGTAGAAAGAATCTACGAAGATTTTCAATCGAATAGAAATATCGTCTACGGACTTAAAACAGGAGTTTTGACAGAAGCGGTGGCAAATCCATCAGCTACAGGAATCAATACCTCGGCTTTGGTGGGGAAATATGTTCGTAATGCATCTGAATTATACGATGTTATGAATATTAAAAATGTAACCATCAGCAATGCGAATGATTATGTATATGGCAGAAAAAAGCTTTCTTTTGATATCTATACTTCAGCACCTGTTGGTACAAAAATTTCGATGCAACTCGAAAATAGTTTAGTAACCACGGCAACGAATTTTCCTTCAGGAAGACACAGCGGTTATAAAGCCACAACTACAGTTCAGAACAAATGGGAAACTATTGAATTTGAATTCGAAAAAGTAATCGACGCCAATACAAGCGCGTTATCGATCAATAATGTAGTGTTTCTTTTTGAATCGAATTCGAATACCGGCACGACTTATTATTTTGATAATTTGCTTACAAGGGCAGCGCCGGAAAAACCAATTATTGCTACAGATGTTCTTCAGAATTATGATGGTATCAATAAGATAATTAAAGGAACTACAACCGGAGTATATTCTGTTGTAGCAAATCCCGGAGCAAATGCGGTAAATTCGTCTGCGAATGTGGCGAAGTATGTTCGAAATATTACCGAACAATATGATGTACTTTTCTTTAATACGCAAGGTAATATCGAAGATGCAGGTTTATTAAAAAGTCAGACCAATAAAATCATGATTGATGTTTATACTACAGCGCCAATTGGTACAGTGGTTAGTCTGAATTTAGAGAATAGCGCAACATCGCTTCCGGCTAATTTCCCTACAGGAAGAAACAGTAATTATGTTGCGATCACGACCAAACAGAATCAATGGGAAACCCTAACGTTCTATTACAATTCAAGTCCGGATCCGGGAACATCCAATCTGGCGGTCAATCAAATGGTGATTTTAGTCAATTCAGGTTCTTTTACAAACGATACTTATTATTTTGATAATATCAGAATTGGTTCTACTAAATTACCGGATACTTTTACGCCCGGAGTCGTTTACGAAGATTACCAAACCGTTCACAATATCACGTTTAGAGATGCCATCGGAACCTATACGGCAAACACGCCAAATCCAAGTGCAAGCGGAATCAATACGTCTTCTAACGTTGGAAAATATGTTAGAAAATCGACTGAATTGTATGATAACTTTTCTTTCAATACTACTTTAAATAATATTGGAGATTTCAAAAGCGGAACCAAGAAATTTGCTATGGATGTTTATACCTCTGCGCCGGTTGGATCTGTGATTTCATGGCAGGCAGAAAGCAGTGCTTCGGTTCCTTCTAATTATCCTGTGGGAAGACATAGTATTTATCAGGGTGTTGTAAAACAAACCAATACGTGGCATACCATTACGTTTACTTATGCGAGCGCTCCGGATGCATCGACACTAGATACTGAAGTGAATCGTTTTGTGTTTTTGTTTGAACCGGGAACAAATTCAGGAAATACGTATTATTTTGACAATATCAGAGCGGTAAATTTAGTGGGAACAGAAAATCCTCCGGCAACTTTACCAGCGCCGTGGGTAAGTTCAGATTTAGGTGCTGTAACTCCAGCGGGAGAAGCCACTCATGCCAGCGGAACTTTCACCATAAAAGGATCAGGAACTGATATTTGGGAATCAAGCGATCAATTTCAATTTGTAAACCAACCAATTACGGGCGATGCTGAAATTATTGCGAAAGTAAATTCGTTAACCAATACCAATACATATGCAAAAGCCGGAGTAATGTTCCGCGAAACTTTGACACCAACCTCTAAACATGCTATGACTGATATTACGGCCGCAGCTGGAGTAGAATTTTTATCCAGAGATGCTGTTTCTGCAATCACAACAGCTCAGACAGCTACAGGAACGACTCCAAAATGGCTTCGTTTAACAAGAGCAGGAAATGTATTTACGTCTTATACGTCAGATAATGGTTCAACCTGGACACCATTGGGTACGCCAAGAACGATTGCCATGGCCAACACCATTTATGTGGGTATGGCAGTGACTTCTCATGCAAACGGAACTTTGGCAACAGGAGTTTTCAGCGATGTTATTGTTCGAAATATCACGCCGCCAACGAACAATGTCAATTTGGCTTTAGCCAAAACAACTTTAGCTTCTTCAGAAGAAAATGCCACTTATTCTTCGGCGAAAGCCACAGACGGAGACGCAGGAACAAGATGGGCGAGTAGTTTTGTCAATGCAAGCGAATGGATTTATGTTGATTTAGGAAGTAATTACAACATCAATCGTGTAGTATTAAAATGGGAAGCTGCTTTTGCCACCCAATACAAAGTGCAAATTTCGACGGATAGTGTTTTTACCGAAAATGAAACTGTAAACACACAAACGGCAAGCGACGGCGGAACTGATGATTTGACTGTAAGCGGAACCGGAAGATACATTAGAGTTTTATGCACGGCGAAAGCTTTGGCTCCGTACGGATATTCTCTATTCGAAATCGAAGCTTACGGATCTGCCTTTACAGCTAAAAAAGCTGCGGTTGTAACTGAAGAAGCTGATGTAACAGCTACAGCATTTGCGGTATATCCTAATCCGGCAAGCAATTTTATTCAATTGGCAATACCTGAAAAATTAGACAACAAAGTCGTAACGATTTATGATGATTCAGGAACCTTGCTGGTAGAGAAAAAACTGAATGCTGATGCTAAAGAAGATGTCATTGATGTAAGTAAACTTAGAAAAGGAATTTACATTCTGAACTTTAAATCAGATCAGAAAAGCTGGTCTAAAAAACTGATCAAGCAATAATCTAAAACCCAGTTGGGTGTAATGATCCTTAATAGTTACACCCAACTTTTATAAATAAACTCGTAGTTATGATTCTTTTTAACACATAGAAACATAGATTTTGTTTGCGAAAAAGGCGTTTCACTTTATATAAAAGCGCATAGATAGCTATGTGAAAGAAATGGATTTCTTTTTTGTATACTTTTTCATCCATAGAATCTATGTTTCTATGTGTTTAAATAAATTTTCCGAATTAAATGCGACGAGTTATAGCTTAATATTTTCTCATTCTTACTAATGAATTAAAAACAAGTTTATTAACCCAAACAATTTTAACCAATGAGAAATTTTAAATTACAAAAAAGGTTTTTTACCGCATTGCTTCTGGCATTGCTATGCAATTTTATGTACGGGCAGGGCCCAATTCCGTTTACGATAAGTAATACGTCAACATTTAATGATAACGAATTGTATGTCGCCATTGTAGGTATCGATTACAATACCGGAAATCACGTTTGGGTCAATGCCAAAACAAGTCAGGTTTTGCCTATGAGTGCTTCTTACAATACTGTTACAGGACCTACAATTGGCGGAAATACCGGACCGGGACAAAATTCAAAATATGCCAATTGTTTTACCAAATTAAGCGAAATCCCAAACAAGACTTTTACGCTTCCTCAAATTGCAGGCTGCAGGGTTTTTATTGCCAAAGGGCAGCAATTGTATTTCTACTTTTTTGGTGCAAGCGGCGCTCCGTCAGGATATACATCTCCAAATCCGTTGAATGCTACAGACCCAAATCAGGGCATTTTGTATGAAATTATCGAATTGACGAATAATCAATATGGTTTTTTTGGAAATCCATCGAGAGTCGATTCGTATAAATACCCAATGGGATTAGAGTTATTTGGTGCCAATGGATATCAGAAAAGAGTAGGTGAACTAAAAAAACACGCCGATATTGTGGCGGCTTTCAAAGCCAATGTTCCATCAGAATTTCAGGGTTGTGTAAATGATGCAACAGGCGAAATTACGGCACCATCAAAAACTCCCGCTTTCGCAGATGGAACCGGAGGAACTTCTGTAGGAGCTCAGGCCAATTATCTAAAACCTTATATTGATGCCATTTGGAACAAATATAAAAATGAAGATTTAATATTTTATGCCGGAGATGCCGGAGTTTTCAAAGGAAGAGTGATTGGTGAACAACTGGAAATGGTTGGGCAATCAGGAGGTTTTGTGGGTCGTACAGGACGTGTTCAATATCGACCATCTACTCAGGAAGCGCTTGAAGGAAAAGGTGTTCTGGACAGAAGATTGGTCGACGGAGATTTGGATCTTGTGGTTCAGGCGCAATTAACGGCGGCGATTAACCGCCATGTGGTAAATGTTACAACGCCAAATCCGGGACAACAAAATTGGTACGATGCATCAAAATTTTATCAGGTGAATCCAACCAATCATTATTCGAAATTCTGGCATTTACCAGGAATAAGTGTAGATAATCTGGCTTACGGATTTGCCTATGATGATGTGGCTGATCAATCGCCATCTCTTCATACAACACAACCTACTAAAGTAATTGCAGCGTTTGGAGGATATGCAGGATCAACACCATCGGTTCCGGCTACAACAGATGTTATTACGGTTTATAAAGATTGTAATTACACCGGATTTTCGGGCGGATTGACTATTGGAGATTATAATTTGGCGCGTTTGAATACTTTAGGAGTTTTAAACGATGATATTTCTTCGATTAAAGTAGCTCAGGGTTTTCAGGCTATTTTGTATCAGGATGATAATTTTACAGGAGCTTCAACGGTAATCAATTCTGATAATTCTTGTTTGAATACAACCTGGAATGATAAAGTAACTTCGGTTAGAATTCTGGCAAATGGAGTGACTACTTTGAATAATCAAACCTTTTATCTTCAAAACAGAAACAGCAATTTATACATGGATGTCTGGAACGCAAATTTATCTAATGGTGCAGCTATCAATCAGGGCGCTTTGAATTCAGGTAGCAATCAGAAATTTACCTTCACGCATTTGGGCGAAGGATTGTACAAAATCATTGCCAATCATAGCGGTCAGTCTTTAGATGTAAACAATTTTAATAAAGCCAATGGTGCGAAAGTAGAGCAATATCCATACAATGCCACGACTAATCAACAGTTTGTATTAGTTGCCACAGGTGATGGATTCTATAAAATTGTAGCCAGACATAGCGGTCGAATCGTTGAGGTTGCAGGAGCAAGTACAGCTTCTGGCGCAGTGGTTCAACAATGGGACAATAACAATCAAACGTGCGGACAATGGAAATTGGTTCCGGCAACGACTTCGCAAACTTCTGTTTTAATTCAGGCCGAAGATTATTCTGCCATGAGCGGCATTCAGGTTGAAGCGACTACAGATACGGGCGGAGGTTCAAATGTTGGTTATACCGAAACCGGTGACTGGTTGGCTTATAACAGTATTAATTTCCCAACGACTGGTTCTTATTTAATAGAATACCGTGTTGCAAGCGGCGTAACGGGTGGTAAATTATCATCTGATCTAAACGGAGGAACGATTGTTTTAGGAAGTGTTGATATCCCAAACACAGGAGGATGGCAAAATTGGCAAACCGTATCTCAAACGGTAAATGTAAATGCCGGAACGTACAATTTTGGAATCTATATTCAGAATACGGGAATGAATATCAACTGGATAAAAATCACAAAAGTGGGAGCTGGTTTAACGGCTAAAACGGCTTTGGCTCCGGTAGTTGAAGAAGATTCAGTTGAAACAGCTTTAAACATATATCCAAGTCCGGTCGAAAATACACTTTACATTACTACAGATGTCAGCGGAGGAAATGTAAGCATTGTAGATTCTCAGACAGGAACTGTGTTTTCCGGGCGAAAAGTCAATAATAACAGTTTAGATGTTTCGTATTTACGACGAGGAATTTATTTGATAGTATTTGAAAAAGACGGTCAAAAAACGGTGAAACGTTTTATAAAGAAATAAGCTTTTGGGTGTAATTATTTTAACACATAGAAACATAGAATTATAAAGATCAAAAAAGGCGTTTCACTTTGCATTAACAAACATAGCTATGTGATAGAAACGAGTTTCTTTTTAATGTTCTTTTTTCAAACAAATAAAATCTATGTTTCTATGTGTTTAATTAAGATTTTTATGGATTGCACCCAATGCATTAAAGAATAGTTTTAAAAGAAATTTTAGATCTAAGACTTTAGATTTTTAGGTTCCAACCAATCTGAAATCTAAATTCTAAAAACTAAAATTATTTTCTCCCCCGAAAATTTACATATCTATTAATCTATTAAAAAATGTTACTATGAAAAACAATTACAAAGTGATCCAGCTAAAATGGATCTTGATTTTGGTTCTGGGTGTTGTTAACTTATCAGTTGCCCAAAAAAAAGTTATCGCTTATATCCCAAATTGGGTAGATCTGAATGCCTTTTCGAGCAGCGTTCAATACAGCAAATTAACGCACATCAATATTGCGTTTGAAAATCCGGATGCCAACGGATATTTATCTTTTAATTCAGGATCTAATACCATCATTAATGCGGCACATGCTCAGAATGTAAAAGTGTTTGTTTCCCTTGGAGGAGGCTCAGTTTCTGAAGGAGGCGCTATTCGTGATAACTACTTCAATTTGATTAAAGCTGCCAACAGAACAGCTTTTATTCAGAAAATCTACGATTATGTTGTGGCTCATAATTTTGATGGTGTCGACATGGATCTTGAAGGGCCGGCAATAAATAGCGATTATGGCGGATTTGTAATAGCGCTTGCTGCGAAATTGCATGCTAATGGAAAACTAATTTCGGCAGCACTTTCAGAAGGATATGGTGGTGCAAATGTACCTGCATCTACTTTTGCAGCTTTTGACTGGATTAACATCATGGCATATGATGCAACAGGACCGTGGCAACCGGGAAACCCAGGACAACATTCTCCGTATAGCATGGCCGTAAATCAGTTTAATTACTGGACAGGAAGAGGTTTACCGGCAAGTAAAGCGATCATTGGACTTCCGTTTTACGGATATGGTTTTGGAGCTTCTGCTAATCAGGGAATTTCTTATGCCAATATCGTAGCGCAATATCCGGGAGCAGAAAATCTGGATCAGGTAGGAAATACGATTTATTATAACGGAATTCCAACAATCAAAGCAAAAACAACATTCGCGATTCAGAATGCGGGCGGAGTTATGATTTGGGAATTGTCTCAGGACGCGACCGGTGCCAAATCATTATTGACAGCCGTAAATCAGGTTATTACCGGAAGTAATCCACCAACAGGTACAGGAACTTTAATACAGGCAGAAAGCTACTCTTCGATGAGTGGTGTACAAACTGAATCTACTACAGATACAGGCGGAGGCCTTAATGTTGGTTACGCAGATACAGGCGACTGGATGGCATATTCGAATATTAATTTCCCTACTTCAGGATCTTACGTAATCGAATATAGAGTCGCAAGTGCCGTAACCGGTGCCAGGATATCATCAGATTTAAATGCGGGAAGTATTCAGTTAGGGAATGTCAATATTCCTAATACAGGAGGATGGCAAAACTGGCAAACGGTTTCTCAAACTGTAAATGTAAATGCCGGAACGTACAATTTCGGGATATTTATACAAAGTTCGGGTGTCAATATCAATTGGTTCAGAATCACGAAATCGGGAGCAGGTTTAGCTGCAAAATCTGCAGCTTCAGAAGAGTTTGTGGCTTTAAATATATATCCAACTTCTGTTGATAGTACACTTTCTATTACTCAGGATGTAAGCAATGCCAATGTGAGTATTATAGATTCTCAAACCGGTGCTGTTGTTTCAGGTTCAAAAGTAAACAACAATAGCGTAGATGTTTCTCTTTTAAAATCAGGTATTTATTTGATTGTTTTTGAAAAAGAAGGTACGCAAACCGTGAGACGTTTTATTAAAAAATAAGATTTAATTGCTAAGATTTAATTTTTAATCTCGCAAAGTAGCAGAGTCGCAAAGAAAATAAAAAGCTTTGTTTCTTCTCGGTTAAATTCGCAATTGCACATATTGTTAGTTATGTTTATTTCAACCTTTGTCAAACTTGTAGACTTTGAGAAGGGTTAATACAATCTTGTCAGAAATGGCAAGATTGTTTTTTTATACAGGTTCCCATTTCCCATTTTCTTTGGCGATATCAATAAGTTTTTGTCCGTGTTCTGTCATTAAACCCTGTTTTTGATTATTAAGGTTTAACCGCGAAGAGCGCTAAGATTTACGCTAAGTTCGCAAGGATTTTTTTTAATCGCAAAGTCGCGAAGGCGCAAAGAAAATAAAAACTTGGCGCCTTTGCGACTTTGCGCGATTATTACGCACCAGTTTAAAAAACTTTGCGAACCTTGCGGTTAAATCAACATCACGGCACAGCAGTAATAATTATCATTAGGTAACAATACGATAAAGGATTTTAAAGTTTTAATTCATAAAATTGCAAATCGTTTTAAAAAATCCCCATTTACAAAAGCCTAACCTATGATTTTTAAATTTTCCTCTCTACATAAATATTGCTTCGCCAGTCTATTTTTTGTTTTATTAAACAATACAATTTCAGCACAAAAACAAAAGAATCTTGATGGCGTTCAGGTTGCTTTTTTATCTGATGTTCATTTACAGGATTTGTTCGGAACATTTTCTGATAATGATTTTAAAGGCATTCTGAATACGAAAACCGGAAAATATACGTTAATGAGAACAATGGCGTCTCAGTTGCATTCGACCCGAATTTTCAATGAGAACTATTTTGCTTTCATCGCGGCTTTAGAAGATATCGCAAAAAGAAAGATAAAATATGTCGCACTTCCGGGAGATTACACAGATGACGGTCAGCCGATTCACGTAAAAGGCTTAGAGAAAATTTTAGATGAATACAGAAAAAAATACAATATCGAGTTTTTCATTACCACTGGAAATCACGATCCCGTTGGACCTTTTGCTCAGGAATCCGGTAAAGAAGATTTTTTAGGAAAAGACGGTAAAAGTCAACCCATTTATAGCAAAGAAGGCCTCTATAAGCCAAACTTAACCATCGAACAGCCTGTTGTTGTGACCGCCGATATTGCTAAAATGGGTTATTTGGGAATTACTGATAATCTCAAAAATTTTGGTTTTTATCCCAACAAAAAATACAAATTCTGGGCAACACCATTTTCAACTTATACTTCTAAAGATTATAGTTTCGAAAAAGCATCAAAAGCCGCTTTATTATCCAATAGAGTCTATAATGTTTCCCTTGGATTTGAAGTTCCGGATGTGAGTTATGTCGTTGAACCTGTCGATGGACTTTGGTTAATGGCAATCGACGGAAATGTTTATATCCCTAAAAAGAACGAGGGAGATCCAAAAGATCCTAAAAATTATTCGGAAGCCAGTACTGGTTATAATAATGTACTTTCGAACAAAAAACACCTTATAAAATGGGTCGAAGAAATTTCGGCGCAAGCCAAACAACAAGGCAAAACTTTGATTGCTTTTAGTCATTTCCCGATGATTGATTTTAATGATGACGCTTCCGCGGAAATAAAAGAGTTGCTTGGTCCAAATAAATGGCAATTGAACCGCGTTCCGGTTGAAGAAGTTGCTCAGGTTTTTGCTGATGCGGGATTGAAGATTCATTTTGGCGGACATATGCATATTAATGATACAGGAACCAGAACCACAGCAAAAGGAAATACTTTGGTCAATATTCAGACACCATCTTTGGCAGCTTATATTCCGGCCTATAAATTATTGACAATCAAAAAAGATAATTTGGTAGACATTCAAACGATTACAATTGATGAGGTTCCGCGATACGGTGAACTTTTTGATTTGTATAAAATGGAATATCAATTCTTAGAAAGTCAAAACACAAAAGACATCTGGAATATCGATATTTTAAAAACCAAAAATTATCACGATTTTACCGATTTTCATCTAAAGGAATTAGTTCGTTTGCGTTTCCTGAAAGACGATTGGCCGGAATCTTTCAAGAATTTTATTCTCAATATTTCTGCAAAAGATTTATTGGTTTTAGCCAATATGCAATCGGATAAAGATTTTGATGTGATTTTAAAGAACAAAGAAAATCTCAAAAAAGAATGGTCAGAAGCTGAAAGTAAAACAGATAAACTTTTGTCTGAAAACAATCTAAAAAAACAAGATTTTAATTGGACAGGTTATGACATGTTAGTAGATTTCTACCGTTTCAGAAGCGCCGACGAATTGGCTTTAGCAGATGTGGGAACTGAAAGAGCGAAACAATATAAAGTAGTATCTCAGTTATTTTTCGAAAACCATAAAGAAAATGCATCAAAAGAAAAACCATTGCAAAACCAAATGCGATTGTTTCTGATCATTTTTAATAAATTCATGCATGAAGTTCCTGCGGATCATTTTACGGTTGATTTGAAGAGTGGAGAGATTAAGACTGAAAAATAGTTTCAGGTTTCAAGTTTTGTTGGAGCGTAATTTTGGGTGTGAATTTAACCGCAAGGAGCGCAAAGGTTTTTTACATGTAAGGTTTATATAAAACGCAAAGTTCGCAAAGCTTTATCAATTAGCTTTGCGAACTTTGCGTTTACTAACCGCAATCTAAAACAAAAAACCTTTGCGCTCCTTGCGGTTAAATTTTTTCGCTCATTCCAACCTGAATAATGAGACTGAGACTGAAAACTTATTCCACTCCAGTAACCGGATTCATTCTCACATAACTGCCATCATCATATTTGATCTGATAAGGAGAATCGAAGAAAGTGCTTGGTAAATAATAATCGGTTGTGATGACTTGAGCGCCGGATTTTTTGGCAGCTTCAAAGTGTGTGTAATCATTTTTGCGGGCTTCTTTAGTATCAGAATCTGCTCTGGTTCTTATAAGATATCCTTTTTTAACTAAATCTGTGATTTTTGGATCTTCAGAATTGCCTATCATTAAAGTGGCTGCTTCCGGTTTTCCTGGTTCTGCACAGATAAAAGCGGAGCGTCCTTTTAGGGATGGATGATTCAGCGAATACATATCTCTTTTGGCTCCGTTATTATCCAAAATAAATAAAAATTTACCTTTTGCTTTTTTCAGCGTTGGCCAATTGTTGTTTAAAACCGCTTCTTCAAGGGTTTTGTATTTTCCGCGAACCATATCCGGCGTGATTAGTTTATTGCCTAAACCTTTGCGGAGTTCAACATCTAAAGCATCAAATAATTCAGGTGTAAATTTCTCTGCTTTTGTACCTAAAAAACTGTCGTCATCTTTGGGTTCCAGCGTGATAAAAACGGGAACGTGATCCGGATTGGCATCAGACCATTTTTTTAATTCTGCAAGAGCATTTTGAAGCGTGTAGCAAGATGTTCTAAAATCAATATCGATCATGTGAAAAACCTTAAAACCAGGTTTGTTCATTTCTCCATTTGGGTCATAAACTTTTTCAGATTTTACCAAATCCAACCCTTTTGGATGTGCAAATTTTCCGCCTTTAGGATCGCCCTGAACATCAATTTCAAGATTTCGCAAACCTTTATTCAATTGATCTGTAATTGAAATATGCGTGTATTGCAATCCTTTTAGAGAGCGCGAAGTGTCTTTTGCCTGAATGAAATTGTATAAATCCGGTTCGATATTCTGGCGGTAACTATTATGAGAACCTATTACTTGTATTTGATTGATTTTTAAATTGTCATTTTGAGCCTGAACGCTGCTGTTTATGGCGCCGGCAAGAAATAAAGTAAACAGAATTTGTTTCATGATTTTGAAAGTGTAATTTTTATTAGAACTGAGGACGCAGCACTAGAAAATTACCTTTTTTTAGAAAGTACTAATGTAAAGACAGGATTTGATTTTTATGTTATTAAAAAAAAAAGAAATCGCAACCTGATTGTCATCATTGCCCTAAAATAGTAGTATTTCTACATCAGAATAATTCTTTATTTAATTTAAAGATAACGTTCAGGCAAAAAACTTTGGTATAACATTTTATTATTTTACATCACCAAACAGTCCCAAAATAAGCTATGAAAAATCCTGAAGTATTTGAAAAAACGTATAATGATTACTGGAAAAAGCTGAATGCTTTTTCGTATACGATGACTCAGGATAAAGACTTGGCGCAGAACATTGTTCAGGATGTTTTTATCGATTTATGGGAAAGAAAAGATGACATTACTATAAATGCCATCGAACCTTATTTGTTTCGTGCGGTAAAAAATCAGGTTTTCAAACATTACCAGAATAACAAGTTCGACAAGACGATTCTTGAGGATAAATTCGAAGATTATATTATTGATAATTTCAGTTCGATCGATCCTGAATTAATGGATTTGCTTTATTCCTTATTAGACAAACTTCCGGAGAAACGAAAAGAAGTTTTGCTGATGTACAAATTTCAGGACATGTCAATTGATCAGATTGCCGAAGAACTTGGGATTTCGAAACAAACCGTAAAAAATCAAATTTCTTCGGCCTTAAAACAATTGCGTGAAGGCCTGAAAGACCTTGCCTGGCTTGCTCCATACATTATTTTGCACAAAAACTTTTAAGATAACTTTCTGTTAATGGTTTCATAATATTTCACGATAGTACGATTTTGCATTTCTGGTACTTATTGATAATAACAAGTATTATGGTAAAAAGAATCAAGCACAGTTTAGAATATCTTATCAATAAAAGTTCCCGACATAAAACTTCAAGAGCAGAAGAAGATTTGTTGCATAATTTTACTTTTAGTGAATATCAAAAATCAAATTGGGATACAACTTCAATGGGAAACCCGGACGAAGTTGCTCAGGATATTTACGACAATATTCAAATTCGAATAGGAAAGAAGAAGGCCTTCAATCCTTACTTAAAATATATGGCAGCTGCCAGCATTCTTTTTCTGGTTGGTTTAGGGATTTACTTTAAACCAGCTATTACAGCCGAAAAGCAATTATCATTTAAAACGTCAGATACCCCCAAATCTATCCAATTAAGTGACGACTCGAAAATTTATCTGGCAGCAAATTCATCATTTCAGTATCCTGAAAAATTTATGGGCGAACAAAGAAAAGTTTCTTTACTAAAAGGAAATGCATTTTTTGAAATAGCCAAAGACAAGAAACATCCTTTTATTATTAGCTCAGGCGAAATTAAAACAAGGGTTGTAGGAACTTCATTTCACATTCAAATGTCAAAATCAAAATGCGAAGTGATTGTGTTAACCGGTAAGGTAAATGTTTCTACGAAAGGGCAGAGCGTAGATTTGGTTCCAAACGAGGAAGCTTTGTTTACGGCACAAAAATTAACCAAACAAATGGCTGAAAAATCTTATTTGGTCAATTGGTACAATACAGATGTTACGCTCAATCAAACTACTTTAAAACAAGTAATTACGGTTTTACAATATAAATACGGAGTTTCATTTCAGTATGAAAATAAGCTCGTATTGGCAACGCCATTAACGGTGTTCATAAAGAAGGACGCATCATTAGAGAATGTTTTAGAACAAATAAATTATATCACAAACCTAAAATTTAAAGTTTATGGCGAAATAGTAAAAGTGGATTAAAAACAAAAAAGCAGTTGCTGAGAACAACTGCCATTTATCATTAAGTATCGTAAAAAAACCAATAACTTAAATCATGTATTTTAAACCTTCTTATTTAAATCTAAAGAGTTTCATCTTTTTAGTACTAGCGTTACTGACCATTGAGAGTGGTTTTAGTAAAACTAATTCATTAAAAAAATCAAAAATAGAAAATAAAATAGAAAAAGCGACACTTGTTTCTATTTTTTCAAAATTAAGCCAGCAAACGGATTATAAATTCAGCTACGGACAAGCTATTATTGCTGATAATACCACGTATACAGTAAATTACACAAATGAATCTGTGGCATTAATTTTAAGTGATCTTTCTAAAAAAGCCAATTTCAATTATAACATTAATGGTAAATTGGTTTTAATTCAAAAGGCAGCTGCGCCAAAAGCAGTTCCTGTAAAAGCAGTTGATAAAATTAGAGTAAAAGGAAAAATTGTTGACGAAAATAAATTACCAATTCCGGGTGCAACTGTAATCGAAAGCGGATCTTCAAACTCAACTGTTACTGATTTTGACGGGGTATTTGAACTTTCTGTAGGAGAAGGAAAAAATATCGAAGTTTCGTATGTAGGATACACAACAAAAGTTCTTGCTGCACAGTCTGGTTTTATGACTGTTCAGTTAGAACCAAGCACTGCCGAATTGAACGAGGTTTTAGTTGTGGGTTACGGAAAACAAGCCAAAAAAGATGTTACCGGAGCTGTTACACAATTAGAAGCGGCTAACTTTAAACAAGGTGTAAACGTTTCTGTTGATAATCTATTACAAGGAAAAGTTGCGGGTGTTCGTGTTGTGAATACAAGCGGAGAACCTGGTGCTGGTGTAAACGTTACCATTCGTGGAGTGGGATCTATCAGAAGCGGAAGTACACCTTTGTTTGTTGTTGATGGTATGCCATTGTCTAATGATGATACAAGCCCTGCCGGAACTAATGTTGGTTTTGGAGGTTCAACGGCAAAAAATCCATTAAACTTTTTGAATACAAGTGATATCGAATCGATTACAGTTCTTAAAGATGCATCTGCTGCAGCTATTTACGGAGCAAGAGGATCTAACGGAGTTGTTTTGGTTACGACTAAAAAAGGATCTAAAGGCGAAGGAACATTAACGTTTGACTCTTATATGGGAGTTTCTACTGTTGCTCATAAATTAGATGTTTTAGATGCAGGCCAATATAGAAACGCTATAAAAGATAAAGCATTTGATCATGGTGGAAACACAGATTGGCAGGATGTAATTTTTAGATCTGCAATTACTACAAACAACGCTTTGTCTTTTGCAAAACAAACAGAATCAGGAAATTATTATGCATCTGTTGCACAAATGGATCAGGAAGGTATTATTCATAACAGTAATTTCAAACGTCTTTCGGGTAGAATTAATGCTGCTGAATCATTTTTAGACAACAAACGTTTAAAATTAAAATTGAATCTTACTGCGAGCCAGACTACAGATGATGGCGTTCCTACAAGTGATGACGGTGGTTCTAACGGACAATTGATCGTGCATACTTTGATGGCTAACCCAACCAGATCAGTTTTTGATGCTAACGGAAAGTACACCAATTTTAATATGAACGCACATTATAACCCAGCTTATTTATTAAGTATTTATGAGGATCAAACGCGTACATTAAGAGTTTTAGGAAATCTGGAGGCTTCTTTCAGAATTATCGACGGATTAGAATATAAATTGAATATTGGTGTAGATCGCTCTACATCAGAAAGAAATACTACAATTTATCCCAACCTTACCGATTTAAATCCAAAAGGTAAATATGTTCAGAACAATCTTGATTCAAAAAATTCATTGGTTGAGCATTATCTAACTTATAATAAGGCATTCGATAAACATAAATTTGAAGTTCTTGGCGGATTCTCTTATCAAAAATTTGAAAGATCAGGAACAAGTTTCAGTATTGATGGAATTTCAGCGCAGGGAGCAGGTGTAAAACCATCTATTAATCCAGGTTTTGCAGGAACACAATCTGGTACAACAGGTTATGCTCAGGAAAACGAATTGCAATCTTATTTTGGAAGATTAAATTACAGTTTCGATAATAAATATTTATTGACAGCTTCTATGAGAGCTGATGGTTCTACACGTTTTGGAGATAATAACAAATACGGTTATTTTCCTTCATTTGCTTTAGGATGGAATATTACTAATGAAAATTTCCTGAAAGATTCTAAAACAATCAATAACCTAAAGCTTAGAGCAAGTTGGGGACAAACAGGAAATCAGGAAGTACCCAATAAACAAACTAAGGCAAGTTACTCTTTGGCTGGCCCTGACGGATATTATTTAAATGATGATTTAAATCTTGTAAATGGTGTTTCTGTTTCCAGAACAGCAAATCCGGATTTAAAATGGGAAGTTGTTACACAATATAATGTAGGTCTTGATTTTAATTTATGGAATGACAGATTTTATGGAACTGTAGATTATTTTAATAAAACAACTACAGATGCTATTTTGTATATACCTTCAACTCCTTTGAGTCAGACAAAATTTATCTGGACAAATATCGATGGTAAAATTGTTAATAAGGGTATTGAGATTATGTTGGGTTCTAAAATCATCGATAGAAAAGATTTTACCTGGAATGTTGATGTGAATGGATCTACTTTAAACAACAAAATTGAAAACTTACCGCTTTCAGAAATCTTAACAGGTGCTATTTCTGGTCCTGGACAATCAGGTGTTAATGCTAATATTTACAAAAGCGGTTATGCGGCTGGTTCATTCTATTTATTAGAGCACACTGGTTTTGATCAAAACGGAGCAAACATATTTAAAGACCAGAACGGAGACGGTAAAATTGATAACAGCGACAGGGTTATTATCGAAGGAGCTTTACCCACTTTTTATTACGGTTTCAACAGTGATATGAGATATAAAAACTTTAGTTTTTCATTCTCAATTATCGGGCAAACAGGCGGTTATTTGTTGAATAACACAGGATTGAATGCTTTGAATATTAACAACTTAGCATCAGATCGTAACGTGGCAACAGGATATTATGAGTCAGGGGCAAACCCAACAAACTCACCAATTTTGTCTACGCTTTTCTTAGAAAAGTCTGATTTTATAAGATTAAATGCGGCACGTATAGGTTACAATTTTGATTTGAAAGGATTAAACTGGATTAATGGCTTAACACTTTATGTTACAGGAAACAACCTAATTACAATTACAAATTATACAGGATTTGATCCATTAGTAAATACGCCTAAAGCAACCGACGGAAACCAATCTATTGGAATTGATTACGCAGCTTATCCAACTTCGAGAACGTTCAGTTTTGGAGCAACTTTAAAATTATAAATTATGAAGACAAAGACATTATTAAGCATAAAATTTTTAACATTATTCTCTTTTATTTTTCTTCTCAACAGCTGTACTGATCTGGATGAAGTTTTTTTAGATGAAATACCTGGAAATACAGTTTCAGATCCTGCGGGTTCACTTGCTGCCGCTTATGACAGATTGGGTGACGGAACTTTCGTTGATCATGGAGCCATTTTTGCCATGCAGGAATACACTACAGATGAAGCTATTTTACCAACTCGCGGAAGTGACTGGGGAGATGGCGGAAAATGGAGAGATATGCACGAATTTACCTGGAGCTCAACCAATTCAATCATTGTAGGTAACTGGGATTTATTAACAAATGGTATTACACGTTGTATAACCGCTATACAATCAGCTGAACAAAGTACAATTCCTGAAAAGAAATTATATGCTGCAGAAGCAAAAGCACTTATGGCTTTTTACATGTATACCACTTTAGATTTATACGCACAGGCTCCATATAAAGATCCAATGGATACAAAAGCCACTTTACAAATTTTAAAAGCAGATACTCAAATCGATAAATTAATTACAGATGTTGAGGCTTTAATTCCTGATTTGGCTGATATTGGTACGCAAAGAACCTATCAGGGAAGATTTACCAAACAAGCCGCTTATGCTTTTTTAGCCAATATGTATTTAAATCGTGCTGTGTTCAAAGATCGTTACAATGCGTCATCAAATTTCAATTTTAATGAACCGGCCGTAACAGGAAGCACAGGAACAGATATGGACCGTGTTATTTACTACACCTCTTTACTAATCGATTCAGGAAAATTCAGTTTAGAAAGCGATTTTTTCAAAAACTTTGCAAGAGACAACAATAATGGTAAAGAACTTATTTTCGCCATTTCTCAAAAAATAGATTACATCCGTAACGGTTCAAACAGTTTTGCTTATGTGTGTATGGAGCGTAACCAAAGAGCATCTGCAGCAAACAGAGGAACAAATGCTGCTTGTATAACTCCTGAATTTTACGCATCATGGGATGGTAATCATGATGATCCAAGATTCGAACAGCATTATCAATATGCTGACGGTACATGGTTCATGAACGATGGTACAGATGTAAGTGTTCCAGCAACCGATATTGTACCTAAAAGCAGCCCGGCGCTGCCTTGGTTCCATTTCAACAGAGGAATTCAGGCTGGGCTTCAATATGGTCCTATATTATTAGCTTCAGGATCTCTTGAAATGGTAGGTAACCGTATCAAAGTTTCTCCGTTATTTATGGAAAAAAGTACAGGTACAAGAATGAATTTCACACCATCATTGACCTTTGCAGACCCTACAAAATCTGTTTTTGCTCAAAACGAAATCAATCAGGGAGCTCGTGTTTTTAAATACGAATTCGATCCTGAAGGAGGAAACGGTAACAGTAATGTCGATATTCCGTTATTCCGTTTAGGAGGAATTTACGCCATGAGAGCCGAAGCCTATTTTAGAAAAGGAAGCGCAGGATTAGCTATGATCGATCTTAATAAATTGCGTACCAGCAGAAAAAGAGAATCTTTATATGGCAATGCTCCGGGAAAAGCACTTACTGCTTTAGACTCAGATCAATTGTACAAAGAATTAGGTTTCGAATTGTACTGGGAATTACAAAGAAGACCACAAAGTATCCGTTTTGGAAAATTTGATTTAGCCGGAACTGCAAAAGCTGCTTCTCAACCCTTTAGAAGAGCATTCCCAATTCCGCAAACCGTTATTGATCAAAAGGTATTCAAACAAAATCAAGGATATAATTAAAAGTTTTGTGTTAGTTTATTTTTTTTTACAAAGAGCCTGTTTCGAAAGAGACAGGCTTTTGTCTTTTTAGTTCTCAAGGATATACAAAGTTTTATCGTCTAACAAAACCTTATAAACTTTCCAACTAATCTCAAGCCCAGAAAAAAAACTTAGCATCTCAGAACCTTAAAAATAGGGGCATGCCACCATCCCGATAAGAGGGCAAAGTTTCTTTGCGCGTATACGCCCTCTTATCGGGATGCTGTCGGGCTTTCACTGCTACTTCGGTAGCTTAGCTCTATCCCTCATGCGCGCGTAGTTTTCATAAGACGATTATCAACTTATCATTATCAATTCGTTATCACTGTTGATTATTAATCAAATTGCATCGTCATAGTAATATCCACACATGCTTAATCGTAGAGACGCACAGCAGTGCGTCTAAAGCCCAATTGGCACGTCCAATTAAAAATCCTCTGCACCTCAATTCACAAGTCCAGTTAGAAAACTAATAGGAAAAAGCAAATGTTAGACGCACTGCTGTGCGTCTCTACGGAAAATCATTGTCAATTATTAATTATCAATTTATCATTATAGATTCGTTATCACGGTTGATTATTAATCAAATTGTATCGTCATAATAATATCCACACATGCTAAATCGTAGAGACGCACAGCAGTGCGTCTAAAGCCCAATTGGCACGCCCAACAAAAAAACCTCTGCACCTCAATTCACAAGTCCAGTTAGAAAACTAATAGGAAAAAGCAAATGTTAGACGCACTGCTGTGCGTCTCTACGGAAAATCATTGTCAATTATTAATTATCAACTCATCATTATCAAATTTATCATTGTCGATTCGTTATCACTGTTGATTAATAATCAAATTGCATCGTCATAATAATATCCACACATGCTAAATCGTAGAGACGCACAGCAGTGCGTCTAAAGCCCAATTGGCACGTCCAATTAAAAAAACTTTACACCACAATTCAAAAACCTTTGAATCTCTGTACCTCTGAACCTTTGTCCCTTAAAAAAGAAGTAGTTATAATATAAAACTCAACCGAGATCTTATAAGATTCAAAACCAATTCTATAACTAAATTTGATACTAATTTTCAACCCTTCGAAAATTTAGAAAATATAAAATTCAAGAATCAATAATTCAAAAAAATCACATAAAATGATACATCAAATCGATACAACAGACAATATTGTAGCTTTTAGAGCTTTGGCCGAAGTAACAAAAGAAGACTTTCTTAGCGTAGTTGTTCCCGCTGTAGAGCATTTAGTTAAGCAAAGTAACGAAGTCAACTTTTTATTAGTTCTCGACACTGATATTCAAAATTTTACAGCCGGTGCCTGGTTGCAAGATGCTTTACTAGGATTAAAACATTTAGGAAAATGGAATAGAGCTGCAATCGTAACAGATTCTGACGAAATCATAACTTTTACAAACGGTTTTAGTTTTGTCGTTCCCGGAGAATTTAAAGGATTTAAAAAATTAGAATTCAACAAAGCTTTAAATTGGGTCGAAGGAAATATTCAAATTAAATAATCATTGCCAGCCAGTATACGCTTATAAATTGATTTTGATTGAAGTAAATTAGCTCAGATGTCAAGGCTTTAAATTAAAATTGGTTTATGTTTTTACCCCATTATTAATTTAATAAATCAAACATTATGAAAAATTTATTTTTAAGTTGCGCCATGATCCTTTTTATAGGAACTGCAGTTGCCCAACAAAAGCCACAAAAAAATAATGAAACAAAAGTAGTATCAGATCCTACCGCTCATCCTGTTAATCTCGATACGGTAAAAAATAATACAACTGCCAGGAAAAACAATGTTCAAAAAGCAGCTACAGGCAAAAAGCAGGAAGTTAATACAACAAAAATAGTATCAGATCCTACGGCAAATCCTGTGCATATTGATACCGTAAAAAATCCAGCTCATTCAAAACAGAAATCAGTACAAAAAGCAGCAACGGGAAAAAAACAACAACCCAATACTACTAAAATAGTATCAGATCCCACGGCTAATCCTGTTCGATTGGATACCGTAAAAAGTCCAACTAAAAAATAAAAGTTAGTTGAATTTTAGCAATAAAAAAAGCCTGGAAATTATTCAGGCTTTTTTTATTGCTAAAATTTAAAAGCCGCGAATTCAAGAATCTTTATAGCTGATGATGTAGCATGATTCGTGAATTCGCGGCTGACAAATATTTTTTTTGGTTTCTTATTTAAAACTTAAAACAAAAGAAATTTTTAGTGATTGTATTCGATACCACTACTATCAGTAAGTTCTTTTTTTGCTTTAGATACTTTAGTAAATTGTTTGTACGCTGCTGAAGCTAATAAAGGTAAGGCAAAACCTCCAATAAGGTTACCAATTGTGTTTTGTCCCGCTTTTTTTAATACAGCGCCAACTATAAGAGAACTCACTCCTGCGCAGGCAAGCTGTTTAGCAGAAAGATTAGGTATTTTGTTTGTTGATTTTTCAGGGGTAATTCCGTGTAATAATGGATCTATAAAATTTAAATTTTCCATAAGTTTTCAATTTATTAGTTATACTTTTTTATGTAGATAGTTTTTCACTATCTGTTTCGTTCTCAATTTTTTCGATTTCTACTTTTTCCTTTTTAATAGCCTGTCTGAGCAAAGCAAAAAGGCTCATATAGACATTAGCCATAAAAACAAGCGAAAATCCTGCCAAAATATAGCCACGCCAATCATTTAGCAAAAGTTTATAATTACAAAGGATCAAAAATGCAATTGTGACATAATGGCTAAAACAATATTCGCAGGTAAAGAGATAAAAGGCTTTTCGGGACAAAAGCGTCCTGTCGTTTTTAGAATGTTTTACACACCATTCACGAGGTTCCTTAAATATTTCTTCATGCGTCACAGTCCAGCTGATACAGGCTATCGGAATAGCCAAAACAAACAACCAGATAATTTGAGTTGTAATATCCATCATACAAAATGCATTTCTATAATCGTTTTAAATTATTTAAAAACAATAGTTTAAAATTACAGCAATTGGCACTTAGAAAGTTTACATAGTTTTAATTTTTTATTATAGAATTTATACCGAATTTCAGATTTCAATATACAAAAAATAACCGTTAAGTTTTAAAATCTTAACGGTTATCTAATTATAATATTTCATATTTTCTAAAAATTTTGCGGATTCGTACTCGGAAAAGGATCATGAGATACCTCGTCCAAATCTTCCTCTATATCTCTCAAATTTTCCTCTTCTTCAGAATCATCGTCATCAAGATCACCGTCTTTTTCTACTGTATCATCCAAATCTTCAGGATCTTCATCATTTGTTATTTGATCCTCATCATTAGTGATTGGTTCTCCTCCAGGATTATTTTCGTTTCGGTTATAATCATTTGTCTGGTGATTAACATCATCGATAAACTCTTCCTGAATCTGGTATTTTTCATCCTGATTAGCATTTTCTTTATCAATAAGCGTATCTAAGTCCTGATTAAAATTACGATTTTCCTGACCGTAATTTTTATTGTTTTCATTTTCCATAGTTAATATACTTTAGAATTAATTACTTTTTTGTTGTCGAAGGCTTCTTCGCATCCTTTTCATTTGGTTTAGTTTCTCTTTTTGGAGATGTTTCTTTTTTGTCTATTTTTTTGTCCATAGACTTTGCACCAGATGTCGAAGTGCTGCTGTTTTTTTGATCTGTAGTTTTCATGATATTTTTTTTAAATTGTTTGTTATAGTACAAATCTAGTTCCTTACTGCTCTTGTTTTCTTATAAAAAAACATAATGTAATTGTATAATTAACAGCAGGTTATAATGTAAGTTTTTTGTTTAATGATATAACTTTTCAGGAGAGATAAAAATCTATTTTCTCAAAAGATTAAATCAGTAATTACAGCTGATTATCAAATGTTTAAATGATGTAATCTTTGGGTAAAATCATGTAAGCAGTTGGTTGTATTGTAACCTACATTTGTCAGGCTTGTTACAGTTTATAATTCTCTCTAACTACTTTAATGACTTATTAAATTGAGAATATAAACTGCTTTTTAAAACCATTTTTAAAAATCCTAAACAACTATCAAAAAAATGAAAAATTCAAAGAAACCAAGTCAGGATCATGCTGATGAAAAACAAAGAGATTTAGAATTTAATAAATCAAATGCTGACAATCAATTTCTGACCACCAATCAGGGAGTGAAAATTAACGACAACAACAATTCATTAAAAGCCGGTGAAAGAGGACCATCTTTACTCGAAGATTTTATTCTTAGAGAAAAAATCACCCATTTTGATCACGAACGTATTCCGGAAAGAATCGTACACGCAAGAGGTTCGGCAGCTCATGGCTATTTTGAATTGTATGAGTCGATGGAGAAATATACCAAAGCGGGTTTTCTTAACGATAAAAGCATCAAAACTCCTGTATTTGTTCGTTTTTCGACTGTTGCAGGTTCAAGAGGATCGACCGATTTAGCGCGTGACGTACGCGGATTCTCGGTTAAATTTTACACACAGGAAGGAAATTATGATTTGGTAGGAAACAATATGCCTGTCTTTTTTATTCAGGACGCCATGAAATTTCCTGATTTAATACACGCCGTAAAACCGGAACCACATCACGAAATGCCTCAGGCAGCTTCTGCTCACGATACTTTTTGGGATTTTATATCTCTAATGCCAGAATCGATGCACATGATTATGTGGGTAATGAGCGACAGGGCAATCCCGAGAAGTTTAAGGATGATGGAAGGTTTTGGAGTACACACCTTTAGATTCGTCAATAAAAACAACGAATCTCATTTCGTAAAATTTCATTGGAAACCTAAATTAGGAACTCACGCCGTAGCCTGGGATGAGGCACAAAAAATCTCAGGTAAAAATTCCGATTTTCACCGACAGGATTTATGGGAAGCCATTGAAGGCGGAAACTTTCCTGAATGGGAATTAGGTGTACAAATAATTCCTGAAGCCGACGAACATAAATTTGAATTCGATATTTTAGACCCAACCAAATTGATTCCGGAAGAATTAGTTCCGGTACAAATTGTAGGCAAAATGGTTCTGAATAAAAATCCGGATAACTTTTTTGCAGAAACAGAGCAAGTTGCTTTTCACCCGGGACATGTAGTTCCTGGAATCGATTTCTCGAATGATCCATTATTACAAGGACGTTTATTCTCGTATACAGATACACAATTATCAAGATTAGGAAGTCCTAATTTTCATGAAATCCCAATCAATCGTACTGTTGCGCCTATGCACAACAATCAGCGTGACGGACATATGCGTCAGGAAATTCCAACCGGTCGTGTAAGTTATCATCCTAATTCATTAGGCGGCGGTTGCCCGTTTCAGGCAAAAATCGATGAAGGAGGTTTTAGTAGTTTCAACGAACGAATCGATGCGCAAAAAATACGTGAAAGAAGCGAAAGTTTCTCAGACCATTTTAGCCAGGCAAAACTTTTCTTCAACAGCCAAACTCCAATTGAGCAAAACCATATTGGAGACGCTTTGTCTTTTGAATTAGGAAAAGTAGAAACAAAAGCCATTAGAGAACGCATGCTGGGATTAATTTCTCAAATCGATAAAAATCTTGCGGAAAAAGTAGGTAAAGCATTAGGTATGAATGTACCAACTGAACTTGAAAAACCAATTAATCACGGCGTTGGAGCTGATGATGACGGGAAACAAGAACCTAAAGAAGTGAAACAATCTATCGAGAATTCGGATGCTTTAAGTATGTTGAAAAATCCAACCATTTCGAATACAATTGCCACCAGACAAGTTGCTTTTTTATGTGCAGAAGGCGTAAATGCAGAATCTGTAAAAACCATGAAACTGGCCTTGAAAGATGCCGGAGCAAAAGCGGTAGTTATTGCACCGCATTTAGGTACAATTGTATCAGAAGAAGGTCTTGAAATTGTTGTAGATCAAAGTTATCTTATTGCCGCTTCGGTCTTGTTTGATGCTGTTTATATTCCGGCAGGAAAAGGAATTTTGGCACTTAAAAACAAGAAAGAAGTAGGTGAATTTATAAAAGATGCTTACCATCACTGCAAGTTTATCGCAGCCGAAGGTCAGGGCGTTCAGGTTCTTCCTTTAAAAGACGATGTACAGAAAGATGCGGGAATTTTAACCAGCGAAAAAATAGGGGATAAGGCTTTGGCCACTTCTTTTATAAAAGCAATGGGAAGACACCGTTTCTGGGAAAGAGAAGAGTTATTAAAAAAAGAATAATTTCTTTGAAATGTAATTTCTAATAAGCAGTAAATGAAAAAGTTTTTCTACCATAACAGTTTGTCAATTGTGTTTCTGTTACTTTTTATCGGTGCCTTTATAGGTCAGATATTTTTTGGTATAGAAGAATATAACAAAGAGCTTTTAGAAAACGGTGGTGATGCAGTTACGATGAGTAATTATCTGACCACCGGACATTTCATAGAAGCTACTTTCGAAAATTGGGAAAGTGAGTTTCTGCAAATGGCTTTGTTAGTATGGCTGACTATTTTTCTCAAGCAAAAAGGATCATCAGAATCTAAAGGTTTTGATGGAGATGAAGAAGTGGACCGTGAACCTTCAGCCAACCGAAAAGGCGCACCATGGCCCGTTAAAAAAGGGGGAGTTTGGCTTTGGCTATATAAAAACTCATTGACAATCAGTTTGTTTTTGTTGTTTTTCGCTTCTTTTATACTTCATTTTTATGGAAGTTTAAAAGACGAAAATACCATGAATATCTTAAAAGGAAATCCACCACTTTCTATGATGGATTATTGTAAAGAATCAAGATTTTGGTTTGAATCTTTTCAGAATTGGCAAAGCGAATTTCTTTCGGTTTTTGCTATTATCGTATTGTCTATTTTTTTACGACAAAAAGGATCTTCACAATCTAAACCTGTAGACGCACCTCATAGCGAAACAGGAGAATAATAAGTAAAATTAATTGAGTAATAATATGGCTTCAGAAAAAGTGACTGCATGTTGCCAGGCTTTAATAAAGAAAAATTGGACCATCAGTTTTGTAGAAAGTGCCTCGGCAGGAAAATTAAGTTATGAATTTTCTACCGTAATCAATTCGGGACAAATTCTCATTGGCGGCATGGTTTGTTATCACACTTCAATGAAAGAAGATTTACTTTTAATTCCGCAGGGAACCATTCAAAAACATACTGCAGAATCTGCCATTGTAACCAAATTAATGGCACAAAATTTTCATCGTTATGTTCTGTCTGATATTTGCGTAGCCCTAACCGGGCTCACAACACCGGGCGGAAGCGAAACTCCACGTAAACCTGTAGGAACCATTTTTGTTCATATTATCTTTCCGGATAAAGAAATAGCCAGACAATTTACATTTAAAGGAAAACCTGAAAGTATCGTTGATCAGGCGATTGATGCAGTTTCAGAATTGATTTTGGAAGAAGTATAAATGTAAGTGGTAAATGAGTTTTCCGGCAAAAAATGCACAGTAAAATGTAATTTTAAATAAACCGATAAAATTTTTACCGATTAAAAAGGCTACATTTACCAGAATGCCATAATTGTGTTTTTTACATTACCTAAAACATGAATTAAATAGCATATCGTACAAAGATTAATTTACATTACCACAATCTACAATGAGTAACAATTTAGATTCTACTTTAACTATTGATTTTTTAGAAAACCTTAAAAATCAAACAGCAACATCGCATAAAAAGCTCGAAAGCCTTCCGGTTTCAGCATCCATACTTTCTCCTCAAATGAAAATGGCTGATTATTGCCATTATTTATCGCTAATGTATGATGTGCATTATAGTGTTCAGGAAATTGTTTTTCCTTTACTAAAAGATCATATTACAGATTTAGCAGAAAGGGAAAAAACGCAATTAATAAATAAAGATCTTTCTTTTTTACATTACACAAAAAATAATACAGTTTCGGTTTTTAGCAATCAGGATATTAATGTTCCATTTGCACTGGGCATTCTCTATGTTATAGAAGGATCCTCGCTTGGCGGACGTTTTATTTTAAAAAATATAGAAACAATCCCGGGATTAGATCAACAGGAAGGAGTTTCGTATTTTACGGGTTATGGCAATAAAACAGGAAGTTACTGGAAAAATTTTCTAAACCAGCTTACAACATACGAACAACAAAATAATTGTCAGGACGAAATCATAAAAGGTGCTGTTTATGCTTTTGATACTATTTACAACCATTTTTTGAATAACAGTAACAATGAAAATTAAGGACATTGTAAACCGTGATTTGGTCACCCTAACAAATTGTGAGCATGAACCCATACATATTCCGGGAAGTATTCAGCCGCATGGTTTTTTGTTGGGAATTGATTTAGATTGGAAAATTGAATTTTGTACAGCCAATATTAATTTGTTTCTCGATGTAACGTACGACGAATTATTAGGACATAAATTCAGTAAGATTTTTGGAGCGTCGGCACAAAAACAGCTTTATGATTACGTACACAATCAAAAAGAGCAGCTAGTTTTTCCGCTTGAAGTCGAACTAAAAGAAGTAGCATTTCAGATTACGATACATAAATCCGGTGCAATATATGTGCTCGAAGCAGAGCCACAATCTACAGGTAAAGAACAATTAGCCAATATTTACGCGCAGACCATTCAGTTTGTGTCTAATATGAATAATACCCGGTCATTAAAAGAATTATGTGCACTTGTTGCTGAGGGAACAAGGGAAATAACAGGCTATGATCGTGTAATGATTTATCGTTTTGATGAAGATTATAACGGTGAAATTTTTGCCGAAGACTGCAGAGAAGATCTGGAGCCATTTTTAGGACTTCATTATCCGCATACTGATATTCCGGTGCAGGCGAGAGAATTGTATATGAAAAATCTTTTGCGGCTTATTGTTGATATTGGTTACGAACCGGTTCCTATTTTTACCATTGATGACAAAGAAAATAAAAATCTTGATCTGAGTCTTTCGTCGTTGCGAAGCACATCGCCAATTCATGTTGAATATCTTAAAAACATGGGAGTTGGAGCAACGCTTACTATTTCTCTTATTCATCACGGCAGATTGTGGGGACTTATTGCCTGTCACCATTATTCGCCTAAAAATATTTCTCCCGAAATTCGACTGGCAGCCAAACTTCAGGGTCAGTTTATTACTTCTCAAATCGATTTAAGGCAATCGAATGATGAATATGAGATTGCACGTAAAACGAATAAAGCCCTGGAACGATTAACAGCTTTAAATCTTCCGTTAAAAAATGATTCTTTTGAAGTTATTTGTGCCAATCCTGAATTGCTAAAGCTTTGTAATGCGACCGGAGTTTCTATTTGTATTGGACATAAAACCTATAAAAACGGAATAACTCCATCTGATAAAGAGATCGAAAAGATCATCATGAGCATGCAGGATAACGAGTACGGAAAAACATTCAGTACCAATAAAGTGAGCAATTTTGTAACGAACTTAGAAAATTACGAGGATGTTTCCGGAATCATTTATTATGCTTTGGGAAATGGTAATAATATTATTTGGTACAGACCGGAAACGGTTGCCGTGATCAATTGGGCAGGAGATCCTGAAAAAGCCATTATTATTGATAGTAAAGGACTGCATCCCAGAAATTCATTCAATTTATGGAAACAAATTATAAAACACCAAAGTAAAGCCTGGTTACAACCGGAACTAACTGCGGCGGCAAGTTATGCGCATTCTCTTCATAATCAGATTATCATGTTATTGCTTAGTGAAGAAGAAGAGAAATACCGAAACCTTAGTGATGTGTTGAAAGAAACAAATCTGGAACTCGAAAACATTAACTGGATTAGTACACACGATTTGCAGGAACCTTTACGTAAGATTCAGTTTATTGCTTCGAAAGTACTTTCAGATACGAACGAAATCCCTTCGGTAGCGATCATAGATTCGTTACAGCGAGTGACCAAATCTGCGAATAGAATGCAGAATTTATTGATAGATATCCTGAAATATACCCGAATAAAACATACCAAAGAATCCATTCAAAAAGTAAACCTTAATACTATTATGGAAGAAACCTTGCGGGATATGAAGGAGATAATGGAAGAAAATAAAGCCAATGTTGAATGCGAAAGTTTGCCTGAAGTGCATGCTGTTCCGTTTTTGATGAAGCAGTTATTTTCGAATATCATGCAAAACTCATTAAAATACGCTTCTGTAAACCGACTTCCGGTGATAAAGGTAACAGCTTCAAAAGAACCTGAAATCAATGAATATTCTAATAAAGTATATTGTAATTGGGTAAAATTTAGTGATAACGGTATTGGTTTCGAACAGGAATATGCCGAGTCTATTTTTAAAATATTTACCAGATTACATACGCTCGAAAAATATGATGGTTCAGGAGTTGGATTGGCATTATGTAAAAAAATTATGCAAACCTGCCACGGAAATATACGTGCTGTGGGTAAACTGAATGAAGGAACAGAAATTACGATTTATTTTCCTTGTGATCCAAATGATTCTCTTATAGCCAATTGATTGTAATTGGTTTGGAAGACAGAATATTATTAAAAAATAAAAGTCGTAAAGATTAATTCCTTTACGACTTTTTAGTTTTAGATTATTTTCTACTATAAAGCGAACCATTTTTAATTGATTTTTTATTCAATTCTCCTTTTTCATATAAGTCTTCTAAAATAGTTGTCGCTTCGGTATAAGATTTATCCAGAATTACGGCATATTCTTTTGGAGCTAAAGTGGGATAAAATTCAAAAAGCGCTAACGAATTTGCAGCTAGAAATGGTTTCTTTTTAGCTTCAGGATATAATGCCAATAAAGCGTTTTCATAAGAAGAGTAAGGTTTAGAACCGTAAACCGTTAATTGATTATTATTTCCATCAGAAAAAAACAAAGTAGGGAAACCTCGTACGCCCAGGGTTTTTGCGTAAGCCAAATCTTCCTGAAAAAGTGTTTTTGCCTTTCCTTCATAATCTGTTTTTAATTTATTAATGTCAAGACCGGCAAGTTGCGCAGACTCTGCAATGTTTTCCCATTTTGCAATGTTTTTCTTTTCGAGATATAATTTTTCACGAAGAATTCGCATAAATTTTATTGCTTTTTCCTTACTCTGAATTTGTGCTGCTTTCATCGCAATACAAGACGGATACGAAGAATCAAGAGGGTCTTCAATCCAAACATTACCATCAATAGGCATTTCGTAATGCAAACTGGCTTCGTCCCAATGATGCGCTACATCTGAGGGTTTGCTTATTCCGCCGCTGTTGTAAGACCAATCGGGTAGGAGACCGCCCATTCGGTAATCAATATCGATATAATCGCCGTATTCCAGTTTTAGTTTTCTCAATTGCGGTTCAATTCCCCAACACGAAGAGCAAATGGGATCTGTGTAATACACTATTTTTATCGGTTTAGTTTCTGTCGTAATAGTGCCAATTTCATTTTGTTTTTCATCAACAGGCATTTCGCATGTTCCGGTTTCGGGATCGCACAATAACGGATTTATCTTGTTTTCGTTCATTTTTGAGATAATTTGCGATTGACAGCTACAACTGAAAATCAGGATTAGTAATAGCGACAGTATTTTCATAAATAACTGTTTTAAATTTACGCTTCGGTTTTTAATTTTATAATTTTACTGCAAACATCGCTTATCTTTAATCACAAGTCAATTAGTCTAAAAAATATGACTACAGAAAATAAATCTCAAAAAGAAAATGAATGTCCGGCAGAAGGGCTTTTAAAATTGTTGTCCGGAAAATGGAAACCGCAGATTTTTTTGTTGGCTGTAAATGGTCCTTTACGCTTCAACGGACTTTTAAGAGAGATTAAAGGTGCTAACAAACAATCGATCGCAGTAGCACTTCGCGAGCTGGAAGATTTTGGTATTTTAGATAAAAATGTGATCAAACTGAAACCTCTTCATATCGAATATAATTTATCCGAAAAAGGAAAATCTTTGATTCCGGTTTTTAAGCAACTGGAGTTTTTTTTGGAGAAATAAATTGTTATGCTTTTAAAACTTCATTAAAGTTTTGACAATGCTAAAATTTTCTACAAATTCTTTATCTGTTTCCAGGTATCAATTACAATAAAATGCTTGCCTTTATCTATTATAATTAAAGCTTTTTGAGGTAATATTAAATTGGCAATTTTATAGATTTGATGGTTTATTTACCACTAAAATTTTTCAAAGTAAATCGAAGTAAAAATAACAAGTTACTTATTTTGTTTACAAAGAATGTTCCCTCGGAACATTTCGTTGGTAGACAAATGAGAAAATGTTTTTTTTAATGTTCCCTCGGAACATCTCGTTGGTTGAGATGATGTTGTTCATTTTGATTCAAAAATTTCGTTTGAACAATACATTTTTCAAAAAATCAATTGTATAATTTCAACCGTCCCTCCGGGACGATATCTAAAACAACATTTTTTTTTAGCTACCGATGAAATGTTCCTATGGAACATGAAATATTGTTATTGGGTTTTGGCGAATGGAAGAGATAATATGTGGGAATTTGTAAATTCTTCGATAATAAATTTTGTAAAATCACGAATTGCAAATTTGTTTACAAATAAATGTTCCATAGGAACATCTCATCGATAGATATTTGGGATTTTGCAAATTGTTTGGTAATAAATTATAGGAAATTAAAATAAATGTTCCATCGGAACATCTCGTCGGTAGCTATTTGCGGTTTTGTAAATTGTTTGATAATAAATTAATAGGAAATCAAAATAAATGTTCCATCGGAACATCTCATAGGTAAAAAAAATGGCAAATACATACACACAGTTACATATACAATTTGTTTTCGCAGTAAAATATCGTAAAGCATTAATTGACAAGGAATGGAAAGACAGATTGCATCAATACATAACGGGTATAATTCAATCAAATCATCATAAAATGCTTTGCATCAACAGTATGCCCGATCATATTCATATCTTTATAGGTATGCGTCCAACACAATCTATTTCTGCGCTTATTCAAAATGTAAAAACAGAAACAAGTAAATGGATTAAACAAGAAAAATTGTGTTTAGCTTTTGCATGGCAGGAAGGTTACGGTGCTTTTTCGTATTCAAGAAGTCATGTTCCCAATGTAATTCGGTACATACAAAATCAGGAGGAACATCATAAGAAAGAAACTTTTTTAGAGGAATATCAAAAAATCCTGAAAGCATTTGAAATCGAATATGATGAACAATATATTTTTACAGTACCAATTTAATGATATCAACTACCAATGAAATGTTCCGATGGAAAATGAAGCAGTTTAAAGTGAGCAGTAGATGAGTTTTATATATTCTACTCATCAAATTAAATATTATTTTTACAAACAAGTTTTCAAATAACAATGAAAACCAAATACACCATTAAGCAAGAAAAATGATGAAAAAGCTATTTTTAATTTTACTGTTGTTATTGCAAACACCTACAATCTCGGGACAAAACCAAAGTGAAGACCCTTCATCAAAAAAAATTATCGGAACCTGGTACATGCATCAAAACCGGGATACGAAATGGGTTTTCAGTCAGGATGGAAAAGTCTACAACTATAATAAAAATATTTTTAAAGTAATGTATCGCTATACCATTTCGCATTCCTGTCAAAATTATTCATCTGATACTATTGAATTTATAACATTAATGGACAAAGACGGAAATGAATTTTGTTTTAGAATAAATGCAATCAACGAAAACAAAAATGGCATATTATCACTTACTAAAATGGATAATATGGAGCAACTATTATTTGTAAACAATACTGATGTCATAGTAAGGAAATAGCATTTACAAATAAATTATCGATAATTTAGTTTCAAAAAAATGAAAATACCTTTAATCTTATTTGTGTTGTTTTTAATAACAATTGTTTCCTGTAAACGAAATACTGCAGACACTATTTATTCCGTTTCTTATAGTATCGAAAATGGTAGTAAGGGCGCTGCCAGTTCCAGTCTTTTAATTTCAAAAGATTCGACACAGTATATATGGGCAAATTATAAGGAAACAAAAACCAGATCTCAAGTAACATCGAGCGATACATGGAAAAAAATAATTAATAGCATAAAGTTGGTAGATTTTGAGCGTATTAATAGTGGTAAACGCCGTATTCAGTATGATGGTTCAGATGTTGTAATAACAATAAATGCAGATAAAGAATATAAATTGATCAATGGGGAAGAGGATTCCGTAAATTATACTAAGATAAAACCTTTAGAAATATTGCTGAAGCAAGAATATAAAAAATTAGATTCTTTAGCATTACATCTTTAATTAATAAAAAAAATGAAGCAATTACAATTAATATTCTTTGTACTCATATTTGTCAATACAGTGCAATCGCAGGCAATTAAAGACTGTGAAACTTGTTTGTCTAAAACAATAAAGCAAGAACAAATAAAAAACTTAAGCATAGATGAATTGCGTTTTCTTACCAACGATTTATACGCCCGAAAAGGATATAAATTCAAAAGTGGTGAAATAGACAGTTACTATTCTGATAAAAAATGGTATAAAGCAATCAATGACAATGAGAAAATTGTTTACAACACAATTGAACAGCAAAATTTGCAATTATTTAAGCAAAGAACAACTGAACTTAAAACAGATCGTAATAAGTTAATGAATGAGCTAAAGATATTTAAAGCTACAATATTGGCTAATGATAAAGTTACCCTAAAAAATAAATATTCATTTACAACCGAAAATGAGCAATACAAAAATATTACTGAAGCTTTAAAAAAAATAAATCTTGAGGATGTAAACTGGTCGAAAAATACAGGTTTATATAGTGTAACTATTGATAACGGCGATTATGTAATGACGTATGAGCTAAAAATAGAAAAGAATCATGTAACCGTACAATATAGCAGCAGAGGAGGATCTGATATTGCAGAATCTTTGTACCCAAGCGAATTCTCTGATGAATTTTCTTTTTGGTGGGAATTTGAATGGAAAAATGACACACTGAAATTCATAAAAATGAATGTAGCAGGCTAGAGAATAGATTTTTTTTAGATCATTTAGGAAATGAAAATTTAAAACAACAACATAAAATCACCAATATGTCTCTATACAAATTCGACGAAGTTTTAAACGACTTAATGGATTATTTCATTTTAGGCGATCCGGATTATTTATTGAAGTATAAAACTGAAAATAATTTGCCTGATGATTTGCTCACGGAATTTACTACAGAAGAAACCGGTGATCATGTTGTAGAACAAGGAGTAATGGTACCGATGATAGGAATTGAAAATCATCCGTACACTATCTATTTTAATCTTTCGGTTGAAACTCCTGAGCTTTTAAAACCAGGAAATGAACTTCAGCATCAGCGTGACGGATATTGCTTAAAAGTAGTCAACGGACGGATTTACCTTTATACAATTCCTTATCTAAGAAATTTTACAAGACCCACAGTCGAAGCCTTAAAGAAATTCAAAAATGCGACGATCGAATTGCCAAATGGCTGGTATACAGTTTCTGTTCTAGCCGGATTAACAAAACAGCTTACAGAAATAGAAACGGTTTCAGGTGAAATAAAAGAATTTGAAAGCATGGAACCCACTTTTGAATTTGTTTTGAAACCTTCCGCAGAAAAACCAGATTATACAGCAGATTTTAATTATCAGTTTAAAGTGGAAGTGTAAGTACTGGCGTTGTTGCAATTTTAATAGAATAAGATTTGTTCGAAATATAAAAAGATAGGGGATAACTCCTAAAAAGATAATAATATGAAAATGTACATTTTAGTAAAACAGGGTGTTCCTGATAAGTTGGTTCCTGTAATTACTGCGCACGCTTCTTTAGCTTGTTTTAGAAAGTTTGAACAGAATGAAAACATGCAAACCTGGATCAACGGAATTTTTAAAAAAGTAGTTTGTGTTGTTTCTGAAACAGAATTTAAAAATGCACAGAAAGAACCGGACAATATTGTATTAACTGAATCGGCTTTGGATAATCAGGAAGTTTGTTTGGCATTTGTACCCAGAGAAGAATATTCAAAAATGTTCAAATTTTTTAGAATGTGGAGTCCACAAGATAATTTAAAGAATGAATAACGAAATAACTATAGAAGAAATCAGGGAAAATACTTTTTTCTGGAAGTTTTATTTATGCTGGTTCAGAGGCTTTGATGATAAAGAAGAAATTAATATTGATGAAGCAGTTGATGTTATAGAAACCAATGAAACCGAATTTTATACTTGGGAAAGATTATTTTTTAATCATGAATGGATCGAAGAAAACCCAAGATATATCGCGGGGAATCTAACAGATAATTTAAATTTTGCTGTTGAATTCCAGGAATATGAAATCAATTTTTTTCTGAATGATATTTATATTGGTAATTTGGGCGGTCATTTCGAAGCATGGTTTTTAACATTGGATGAATTGCTGGCTTTTGAAAAAGATCCTGTTTTCTTTTTGCTTTTTTTACCAATGACAGGAATACAGGAAAATCAGAAATCGGTTTTACAACCAATAATTACAAAACATCTGGAAGCTATTCCTAAATTTGAATCGCATTCTGAATATATTGCCAATTGTATTTTAAATGGTTTAATAATGGACTCTTCATTTCAGGAAACAGCTGAAATTGGCCTGACAAATAATGAAAATCACAGCGTAAGGAATGTCATAAAATATCCGCGTTATGAGGAAGATGTAAAACAGTTGAATAGAATTCTTCTATCCTTAAAAAAATAACTTTGAGACTTAGTGCCTTCGTGGCTAATCTTTCGTATTAAACTTTTATTAACAAAAACTAAATCTTCATTAGTTTATATTTGTAAGGCAAATTTAATTTTAAGCCTTCGCCAATATGAAAATCAACGTTTTTAAAATCTGTACTTTTTTATTCTTTGCCTTTTCAATTGCAGGATACAGTCAAAATGTAAAGTTGATGAATATCGATCAGTTGAACGAAAGAATCAAAAACGGAAAAGACAGTACTTATGTAGTGAATTTTTGGGCAACATGGTGTGCGCCCTGCATTAAGGAATTGCCTCATTTTGAAAAGTTAAACGCAGAATTTAAATCAGAAAAACTCGCTGTTTTGCTGGTAAGCGTTGATTTTAAATCAAAATTAAACTCGGCTGTAATTCCTTTTGTAAAAAGAAAAAGCATGAAAAGTCAGGTTTTCTTACTGAACGAAAGCGATCCACAAAAATACATTGACCGAATCGATAAATCCTGGTCAGGAAGTATTCCGGCAACACTTTTCATTAAAGGAGATCAAAGAAAATTTATCGAATCTGAATTTACCTACGAACAATTATTAACCGAATATAAAAAACTATAAATTATGCAAAAGTTCATTACTACAGTTACCATACTAGTATTTAGTATTTTATTTGCCCAGGCACAAACGGCAACGCTTAAGGCAGGACAAACAGCACCTGAATTTAAATTAAAAAATGTTGATGGAAAAGAGGTTTCTTTTGCCAGTTACCCAAAAGCCAAAGGTTTTATTGTTGTTTTTACTTGTAATACCTGCCCGTATGCAGTAGCTTATGAAAAAAGAATAATTGAGCTGGATAAAAAATTCAAACCACAAGGATATCCTGTAATTGCTATTAATCCAAATGATCCAGAGGCTTCAAAAGCTGACGCTTATGATAAAATGCAACAATTGGCAAAAGATAAAAAATATCCTTTTCCATATTTATTCGATCAGGGACAAGTGGTTACAGATCAATACGGAGCAAAACATACACCGCATCTTTTTATTGTTTCTAAAACAACAAAAGGAAATATCGTAGAATATGTAGGAGCAATCGACAATGATCCTGAAGGCACAAAAACAGAGAAAACAAAATATGCCGAAGATGTTATTGCGGCCTTAAAAAGCAATCAAAAACCTGCTATAACTGAAACTAAAGAAATTGGTTGTACGGTAAAAAGAAAAGCGAAAGCATAGTTTTTTATACTTTCGTATAAAGAAACACCACTGAAAAGCTGGTGTTTTTTTTGTTTAGAGTTTTCTTAAAAACGTTTCGAAGGAACAAATCATATTGTAGAGATGGATTTTAATCCATCATACGCGCAATTTTGTCATCTTGACGCAGGAGGATCACACAAGAAATTCGACAAAGATTACGGAATTACTTTACGGAGTTCCTGGTGTGATCCTTCGTTCCTCAGGAAGACAAGATTGCGTTAAACAATCAACACGCAAAATAACCCCAAATATTTGTCATCCTGACGCAGGAAGGATCACACAAGAAACTCGACAAAGAATCTCGATAAAGATTAGGAAATGACTTTCCGAATTATTAGTGTTATCCTTCGTTCCCCAGCACACAGATTGTGGTTAATTTAGTTTTGTCAGGCTGAGCGAAGTCGAAGCCCCGTTCCAATAGACACTCTCTTCGACTACGCTCAGAGCGACATTCGCTGTAGATAAGTAAAAAACCAATCAATTTTAAAACAAAAAAAAGACTGTCTTAAAAGAACAGTCTCTATTATGCTTTTTACAAACTTTTCAGCTTTTTCATAAAAACGGGAAACACTTCGTTCAATTCTTCAAAAAGAGGATTTTTACGATGCTTTAATTTTATTTCGCTAAACAATTTCAGACCAAGGGCAAATTGTGTCGCTTCGTTAGGATCTTCAAAAATATTTTTCTCTTTTATTTTTTCAATAATGCTAAAAACTTCGTCGTGATTGTCAAATTGTATTCCGAGTTCTTTTGCTGGTTCGGTTGTACCGTCTGCATATTCTTTTAGACTTAGTGTCAGGTAATATTTATTTGATCTTTTTTCCATTTGATTTTATATTATAATTATTTCAACCATTTTTCTACAATGGTTTTAAAGGTTTCCTTGTACTGTTCCCCAACAGTTATTTCGGTTTTATTAATGAAAATTGAATTTTTACTGATCGCATTTATTTTTTCGAGTGAAACAATAAAGGAACGATTGATTCGCATAAACTTTGATGCAGGCAGTTTTTCTTCCAGCGCTTTAAGGGAGATTAAAGACATTACTGATTTCTGTGTATCTTCAAGATGCACTTTTACATAATCTTTTAAGCTTTCGATGTATAAAATGTCTTTTAATGAAATTCTAACCCATTGGTATTCGACCTTCAAAAATATAAATTCATCATCAGCAGTTACAGAAGGGTATTGATTTGATGCTTCTTCAGACATTTGTAAAACCTTATTAGCAGCTCTTAGAAACTCTTCATAACTAAAAGGTTTTAAAAGATAATCTACAGCATTTACCCTGTAACCTTCAATAGCATAATGGTTATATGCGGTCGTGAAAATAATTTTAGGCAATGGTCCGGGTTGTTCCTGCAAAAGTCTGGCGAGTTCCATACCTGTTAAATTGGGCATATTGATATCCAGAAAAACAATATCAGGTTGCTGTTCGCGTATCAGACTCATTGCTTCAACTGCATTATCGCAGCTGCAGGTTAATTCTAAAAAAGGAGTTTGCTCGATAAAAGTTTCCACCAGTCTTAATGCTAATGGTTCGTCATCTACTGCTATACATTTTAATACCATCATTGTTCTAAAGTTATTTGCAGATTTACTTTGTATTTACCGTTTGAAGCAATTCCGCATGTCATCATATGCTTGTGCGGATAAATTAAATGCAATCTGCGTTTCGTATTCGTTAATCCAATTCCGCCTTGATCTGTTGTTGCTGTTTTTTCGAAAAAAGTATTTTCAACTTCAAATTCAAGATTGTTTTCTTGTTGTCTAAGTTTAATATGTATTTCACTTTTGTCTGTGGCATGTACGCCATGTTTAAAAGCATTTTCTACTAAAGGTAATAACAACATGGGAACAATTGGGTAATCGTGTATTTTTTCGGGAATATCTGTTGTTATGGTAAGCTTACTATTGGCGCGAAGTTTCATTAAAGCTATAAAATCTTTCATGAAGTCGGCTTCTTTTAATAAAGTAGTTCTTTCGCCTTCGGTACTGTAAAGTAAATAGCGCATCATACGGCTTAAGGTATGAAGTGCACTTCGTGAATCTTCGATATTGGTATACGTAAGCGAATAAATACTATTAAGCGAATTAAAGAAAAAGTGCGGATTGATTTGTGCTTTTAGCATTGCCAGTTCGGCCATTGTTTTATCCTGCTCCAGTTTTTGCTTGTGTTGTGCTGCTCTTTGCCAGTGGTGTAACATGGCCCAACTCGTACTAATTCCTAAAACCAACAAAGTAAGCATGAAAACATAATTGTCAAAATAGGGATTTTTGTATTTTTTAAACCCTAAAACCAAACTGATTTTAGTATGAAGATCTGTTTGAGATGTATAGAAATAGGCGATGACCTGCATAACAAAGATGATACAGAACTCCCAAAGCAAAAAAGGAGATGTACTATCTTTTATAATGGTTTTAGGAACGATGATTTTTGCATTAGAATAAAATATAATAATAAGCAAAACCAGTACAATCATTTGCCAAATCCAAAAAACTGTTGGAAGTATTACATTCCAGGTTATAGGAATATAAAATAGCATTATAAAACCCAATAAAAGCCAGGCAAGAATATGTAATCCGGTGAAAATGTATGGTTTAAAAAAGGTTGCTGACATTTTATATTATGATTTTATGACAATATTACATTATATTTATAGAAGATATAAAAGCAATCGCCCAAAATAGTATGAGAACCCGTAAAAACCATTTTAGAGCCGACGAGTATGTTGTAACACGTGTTGTTATTCATTAATAAACTTCTATCGGTTCTTATGTGATATCTATCGATTGTTTCTTGCGCTCCGTCTATTGTAAATTTTTTGCTTGTTATATTTTAGTTCTTTTGTTTCGATATAAATTGATAATTACACATTTTTCACAATGAATAAGCAATCCTTTTTAAGCATTCTCGCAGTAGCTGTTGTTATCACATCGTGTGGTAATAAAAATGACAAATCGGCTCAGGCCGGAGGTGCACCACAAGTTAAAGAGTATAAAACGCTGACTTTAGAGACTAAATCAGCCACATTAAATACAGACTTTCCTGCCAGTATCCAGGGACAGCAAAACATCGAAATCCGCCCTAGGGTAGAAGGTTATATCGATAAAATTTATGTTGATGAAGGTGCTGTTGTTAAAGCAGGGCAGCCTTTATTTAAAATCAGCGCACCAGAATATGAGCAACAAGTTCGTACAGCAACTGCAAGTATAAAAAGTGCTCAGGCAGATTTAAGTTCAGCAAAACTGGCGGTAAATAAAGTAAAACCACTGGTAGAAAAAGGAATCATTAGTAAATACGATCTTGAATCGGCTCAATATACTTATGAGTCAGCTTTGGCATCAGTAGCTCAGGCAAATGCAGCTTTAGTAAATGCCAAAACCAATTTGGGATATACTACAGTTACAAGTCCGGTTAATGGAGTTGTAGGGTCAATTCCGTTTCGTTTAGGAAGTTTGGTGAGTTCTAATACAACTGAACCTCTTACAACAGTTTCCAGTATAGGAAACGTTTTTGCTTATTTTGCAATGAACGAAAAAGCTTTGCTAAATTTTAGTCAAAGCGGTACGGGAACTTCATTAGAACAAAAGATCAAACAATTGCCAGCTGTTTCACTTTTACTTTCAGATGGTTCAACTTATCCTGAAAAAGGACGTATTGAAACCGTAAACGGACTTATTAATACAGAAACTGGTTCGGTAAATATCAGAGCGCGTTTTCCTAACCCTAAAGGAATCATCAGAAGCGGAAGCAGTACAACGGTGAGAATCCCGAATGAAGTAAAAGATGTTATCTTAATTCCTCAGAGCGCTACATTCGAACTTCAGGATAAAATCTTTGCTGTTACTGTAGGGAAAGACGGAAAAACTAAAAATGTCAATATTGCTAAACTTGAAAACACAGCAGGGAATTACTATGTTGTAACAAGTGGCTTAAAAGCAGGTGATCAAATTGTATTAGAAGGAGTCGCTGCTTTAAAAGAAGGAACCGAAATTAAAGCTCAAAATCAGAATCAGGAAACGGTTTACGCTGACTTAAAATAAGAAAAAATGTTTAAAATATTTATACAAAGACCTGTACTTTCGACGGTAATATCTGTTATTATTGTCATTTTGGGAGTTTTAGGACTTATTGAGTTACCTATATCTCAATATCCTGATATCGCCCCACCAACAGTAAACGTTTCGGCAAGTTATACAGGTGCCAATGCTGACGTTGTACTTAAAAGTATCGTAATTCCGCTTGAGGAGCAAATTAACGGTGTAGAAAACATGACTTACATGACTTCTACAGCAACAAATGATGGTAATGCCTCTATTAAAATTTTCTTTAAAGTAGGAACAAACCCGGATTTAGCTGCAGTAAACGTTCAGAACAGGGTTTCAAGAGCAACAAGCTTATTGCCTGTAGAGGTAACTCAGGCGGGTGTAACAGTAACAAAGAGTCAGAGTAGTAACTTAGTGATTTTCTCTTTATATAGTGATGATCCTGCTTATGATCAGACCTTTCTTCAAAATTATGCTAAAATCAACCTTGTACCGCAAATTCAGCGTGTAGTGGGGGTAGGAGATGTAACCGTTTTTGGTGCAAAAGATTACTCCATGAGAATCTGGTTAAAGCCGGATATTATGCAACAGTACAAGTTGATTCCGAGTGATATTTCAGCTGCTTTGGCCGAACAAAATATCGAAGCTGCACCAGGTAAATTTGGCGAGAACGGAGATCAGGCTTTTCAATACGTAATTAAGTATAAAGGACGTTTAACCAGCGACAAGGAGTTTGGTGATATTATCATCAAATCTGTTGGAAACGGACAAATGCTGCGATTAAAAGATGTTGCTAAAGTAGAGCTAGGATCTTTAAGTTATACTTCGACGATTAAAACAAATGGTGTAGAATCTGCTGCAATGGCAATTAGCCAGACTCCAGGATCTAATGCCCGTGATGTAATCAACAACTCTAAAGCTCTTATTGAAGAGGCTGCAAAAATCTTCCCAAAAGGAGTAAAATATACGATTCTTGTTGACGTTAATGAAAACCTTGATGCTTCTATCGAAAAGGTAATTCATACGTTGATTGAAGCTTTTATATTGGTTTTTATCGTAGTATTTATTTTCCTTCAGGATTTCAGATCAACTTTAATTCCGGCGATTGCAGTTCCGGTAGCGATTGTAGGAACATTTTTCTTCCTGAATTTATTTGGGTTTACGATTAACTTATTGACCCTTTTTGCAATGGTATTGGCCATTGGTATTGTGGTCGATGATGCTATTGTCGTCGTCGAGGCGGTGCATGCCAAGCTGGATCACGGTTATAAATCGTCTAAGAAAGCAACTATCGATGCCATGGATGAAATCTCCGGAGCGATTATTTCGATCACACTTGTAATGGCTGCGGTATTTATTCCTGTAACATTTATTACAGGATCTACAGGGGTTTTCTACAAACAATTTGGTATTACGTTAGCCGTTGCGATTATCCTTTCGGCAATTAACGCCTTGACTTTAAGTCCTGCATTGTGTGCTTTGCTTTTAAAACCACATGCTGACGATCATAAACATAAAAGTTTTATTCAAAGATTTTATACATCGTTTAACGTTGCATTTGATAACGTTACGAGTAAATATAAAAAATCAGTTCAATTTCTTTCTGTAAAAAAATGGATCGTATTAGCCTCGATTGTTATTGCTGGTGCATCGTTATTTTATATGATGAAAACAACACCATCTGCTTTCGTTCCTGCGGAAGATCAGGGAACTGTTTTTGCGAATATTAGTTTACCGCCATCTGCTTCTATGGAACGTTCTGATATTATTGCAAAAAAAGTGGATAGTATTGCCAAAACAATTCCGGGAGTTAAAAATACACTTCGTATTGTGGGACAAAACTTTACTGCAGGAGCGGGAAGTGCTTACAGTATGGTAATTGTAAAACTGGAAACTTGGGAGAAACGTGATTTGAGTGTTAATGATGTAATTGGTCAGCTTTTTGCCAAAACAAGTGGTATTCGTGAAGCTAATATCTTCTTTATTTCTCCGCCAACCATTCAGGGATTTGGACAAAGTGGAGGATTCGAATTCCAATTGCAGGATAAAGGTGGTCACACTACGGCTGAATTCTTTAAAGTAAATACTGATTTTTTAGAAAAGTTGTCAAAACGTCCTGAAATTCAATATGCTACAACGCCATTTAATCCAGGTTTTCCTCAATACATGATGGATATCAATCTGGCAAAAGCAAAAGATGCAGGCGTACCTGTCAACACGATTTTATCAACGATGCAAGGTTATTACGGAGGATTGTATGCTTCGAATTTCAATAAATTCGGGAAACAATACCGTGTTATGATCCAGGCTTCTCCGGAATTCCGTACCAATACAGAAGGATTAAATAAAATATTTGTTAGAAACAGTGCAGGAACAATGGCTCCAATTACAGAGTTTGTAAAAATGACCAGAGTTTTCGGGCCGGAATCTATTTCAAGGTTTAACCTTTTCTCTTCTATTGCTATTACCGGAGCACCAAATCCTGGATTTAGTTCAGGAGATGCTATTAAGGCCATTCAGGAAGTTGCAGCAGAAGAACTTCCAACAGGTTACGGATATGAATTCTCAGGATTAACACGTGAGGAATTGGCATCAGGAAGCGAAACTATTTTTATCTTTATATTATGTCTTGTCTTTGTATACTTCTTATTAAGTGCACAATACGAGAGTTATATTTTGCCATTTGCAGTATTATTATCGATTCCGTTTGGATTGGCAGGAGCGTATTTGTTCTCGATCATTTTCAAATTAAACAGTAATATTTACCTGCAGATTTCCTTGATCATGTTGATTGGATTGCTGGCGAAGAACGGTATTTTGATTGTTGAATTTGCCCTCGAAAGAAGGCGTAAAGGAATGCCAATTGTACAAGCAGCAGTCGAAGGAGCCGTTGCGCGTTTAAGACCAATTTTAATGACGTCTTTTGCCTTTATTTTAGGACTTGTTCCTTTGATGTTTGCTTCCGGAGCAGGAGCTGTAGGAAACAAATCAATTGGTACAGGAGCAGTAGGAGGAATGTTAATTGGTACCATTTTAGGAGTATTTGTTATTCCGGTATTGTTTATCATTTTCCAGACATTACAGGAAAAAGTGAGTGGCCCGGCAAAAGATGGTTATGATGATGACGATGATGACGAAGAGGTACAACTAATCGAAGCTCATAAAGAGTAATAATTTTAATTAAGAAAAAATGACTCATAGTTCAAATAAATATATTCTTATGGTAGTTGCAGTCACTCTTTTGAGTGCCTGCGTTACCAAAAAGTACGAACGTCCCAAAACATTATCGACAGATAATTTGTACAGAGATCAGACTTCTACTGACTCGACTACGATCGCTACTATGCCGTGGCAGACTGTTTTTAAGGATCAAAAACTAAATGCTTTAATTCAGAAAGGATTAGACCAGAACCTGAACTTAAAAAATGCAATCGAAAATATCGTTCAGTCTCGTGCTACTTTACGTCAGACGAAATTAGCGTATTACCCAACTTTAGATTTTGATGCTAATGCAACGCGCAATAAGCAATCTAAAGCAGCATTGAATTTTCCTCCGGGAATTAATATCAATACGCTGACTACGACTTATAAAATGGGTTTTAATACCTCTTGGGAAGCTGATATTTGGGGAAAACTAAGTAGTTCTAAAAGAGCAGCTTTGGCCACATACCTTTCTACAGATGCTGCAAAACAAGCGGTACAAACACAATTGATTTCGGATATTGCTAATAATTATTTTTTATTGCTGTCCTATGACAAGCAATTAGAAATTACGCAGGCAACATTAGAAAGCCGTATTAAAAATGTCGAAGTTATCAAAGCTTTAAAAGAAGGAGCAATTGTAACCGGTGCATCTGTTGTGCAAAGTGAAGCCAATCAACATGCAGCCGAAGTTTTGATTCCGGATTTAAAAAGAAGCATTCGTGAGACTGAAAATGCAATTAATATTTTATTAGGACAAGCATCAGGACCAATCGAAAGAGGAGTTTTAGGTGAACAGGTAATTCCTGAAAAAATAGCTATTGGTTTACCAGCTCAGTTATTAGAAAATCGTCCGGATGTTCGTCAGGCCGAATTTAATTTCAGAACTGCTTTTGAGACCACAAATTTGGCCAGAACTTATTTTTATCCAAGTTTAACGCTTACAGCAAGTGGTGGTTTGTCGACTTTGCAATTGAAGAATTTCTTTGATCAGTCTATCTTTTATTCTATAATAGGAGGATTAACACAGCCTATTTTTAATCAGGGACTTAACAGAGAAAGATTAACGAACGCACAATCAAGACAAGTACAGGCTTTTAATAATTTCCAACAAAGTCTTTTAGTGGCAGGTCAGGAAGTTTCGAATGCTTTGTATGCTTACGAAATGGCTGTAGCCAAAGAAGATTCGAGAGAAAAACAAATTGAAGCTTTAACAAAAGCAGTAGACTTTACACAACAGCTTTTAGAATACAGTTCGGCAACTAATTATACAGATGTATTAACTTCCGAACAAAACCTTTTAGCAGCTCAATTGAGTGGTGTAAATGATAATTTACAAAAACTACAAGCAGTGGTAGATTTGTATCGCGCCTTGGGTGGTGGATGGAAATAAAATATATCGATAAATGATCTTTACGATTATTGCCACAAATTAAAACATGACTAAAAAACGCCTCAAATTTTTGAGGCGTTTTTTTATGGATTTTGTCGGCTGTGAGTTGCTATTCGTCGATTAGTATGTTGTTTTTGTATAATTGAAGGCATAAAAGCAAATAAATGGCACTACTTTAGCATTGTATTAAATACATTAATACTAAATACCACGAAAATGAAAAAAATAGTAATTGCACTAATGCTCCTGATGAGTGTTTTTGCCCACGCGCAAGTTTCGATCAATGTAAATATTGGTACACCTCCAAGCTGGGGTCCACAAGGTTATGACGACAGTAGATATTATTATCTGCCGGATATCGACACCTATTATGATGTTAGTCAAAAGCAGTTTATTTATGATAATAACGGCAGATGGGTAAGACAAAGCAGACTACCTTCAGCCTACAGACAATATGATCTTTACGGAGGATATAAAGTAGTTTTAAATGATTACAGAGGAGATGCTCCTTATACTTATCATAAAAAACACAGAGCTGAATATCCAAAAGGATATCACGGAAAGCCTCAAAAAAACAGAGGAAATAAACCGGATAAAGCCTATAAGCAAAATAACAAGGATAAAAATAAAAACGATCATCCAGGTAAGTCCAAAGGGAACTCTAATAAAGGAAAAGATCACGGACATGATCACCACTAAGTAAAACATGACTAAATTTGAAGAACGTCTCAGCAATGAGGCGTTTTTTTGTTTTAAAGTAATGTTTGTGCTTATTTCATTTTTTACACATAAACTATTTAAATAAACAAAAAAGGCTGTCCTGGCAAGACAACCTTTAATGACTAATAAAATAAAAATGTATTCTAAAGTTTTACTTACCTGATTTACTTTCAGGGCTCATAATAACTTCGACACTACTAGAACTATCCAAAACGTGCTTACTAAACTGCTGAATAGTTTTTTGATTAATTTTAGAAATTAAATTTTTATATTCTTCATCCTGTAAAAACGGAATCTGATTTAAGCTGTTGTTATAAAGTGTATTGTTCCAGAAAGAATTGGTTTTAAGTGATTCTTCCCTGTTTTTTAAAAGTGCTTTTTTAATGTCTTCCAAATCATTTGCATTGACCGGATTTGATTTTAAATCGTTTAATTCTTTCCAGACAATCTGCATTAATTTTTCTTCTTTATCAGGATTACAGTCAAAAGTCAGGGCAAGACTAAATGTGGGTTTTGGAATTATTTCCAGATTTCCGCCCACGTTTACGCCATAACTGCCGCCTTCTTCTTCGCGAATCGTCTGCAGGAATCGTTTTGATAATATTTCGCCGATCACATACATCGACAAAGCATTTTCTTTGCTGTATTCTATCGTTCCGGTTAAGTTTAAATAAACGGTTGTTTTCGCAACTTCCATCGGACGGGTGAAATGAACTTCTGTTTTTCCTTTTTTAGGTTCAATATTATGATCGACATAATTTTCCTTTAAAGCCGGATTTGATTTGATGTTTCCAATATATTTCTGAATCAGCTCTAAGGCCGAATCCGGAATGTTTCCAACAAAAATAAAAGTGAAATCGGCAGCGTTTTTTATGCGGTCACGATAAATATTTTCTGCTTTTTTGAGATCAATAGTTTCAAGGAATTTTTCGTTGAATATAAATGTACGCGGGTTGTAATTAGAATTGGCCAGCTCAATAGTATCCTTAAAAGTGTTTCCGTTGTCTTGTTTGATATTCTCAAGATTGTTTTTATATTGCTCTTTCAGAATACTAAAAATATTAGGATCAAAACGTGGCGCTTCAAAAGAAAGATAAAGCAATTGCAGCATAGTTTCGAAATCGGCTTTGTTAGAACTTCCCTGAAAACCCTGCGTATTTTCGCCAATAAAAGGGGCGGCCTGCGCTACTTTTCCGGTTAGTTTTTCTTTTAAACCTATATTGTCAAAATTGCCCAAACCGGAAGATCTTGCCAGTGTTGTTACAATTTCGGCGGAAGCCAAATCTTCAGTTTTTACTAAAGATTTACCACCTTTTGAAAAAGCAGAAAACGTAATTTGATCTTTTGAATACGTTGTAGGAAGTACAATTATTTTTGCATCATTTTCTAAAATATAACCTTTTGCATTCTTAATTCCGGCTACATCAAATGTCTTTTTGATAGCAGCAGGTTTTAATTCTTTTTCTATTAAAGGCGAATTGTTTTCTTTTTTGGTGTACGGTTCTAAAGTCATACTTTCTACCTTTTTCATCACATTAACAACAGCTTCCTTATTCGGGAAATCATTTTTATCCTGATCAGAACCTGTCACTAAAACCACTTGATTGGCAGGTTTCTGGATCGTTTTCGCGTAAGCGTTCAATTCTTCCAAAGTGATGCTTTTAATAATACCAACAGTCAATTTATAATCATCTTCCGGAGAAAGAAATGGTTTTGCTTTCAGGAAATAATTCGTCAGTTTATCTGCCCAGCTGTCGTTGTCGACTTTATCTTTATTGCTGATGAAATCATCGTATGAGCTTATAAAAATCTTTTTTGTCCGGTCTAATTCGGCTTGTGCGGCACCAAAACGTTTTAAGCGTTCTGCCTCAGTATACGCGTCTTCAAAAGCCTGAATTGTTTTTCCTTTTTTGGCTAAAGCCGAAATATTAAACGACGTATTTAATCTTGAAACCGGTTCGAAATATGTTTTTAAGTTTAATGCCGAACCTTGGTTTTTCAGGATTAATTCTCTGAAACGATTGTTTAAAATACTGGTATAAAAAGAGTTCATCACGTTTTTGCGTGTTACGATGCTGTCTTTTAACAAAGGCTCATCCAGAACATACTGAAGAGTAATAGAAGTAGATGAAGCTTCTTTGTCTGATGCTGTTCCAAAATACAATTCATCGTGTTTTGGAATCTCTGTATAAGTTCTTGCAGCTGCTTTTTTAGCCAAAGGTATACCTGAAAATATGGCTTTTACTTTTTGCTCCATTGCTTTTACATCAATATCTCCCACAATAATTACGGCCTGTAAATCTGGTCTGTACCATTTTTTATAGTAATTGCGTAATTCAGGATATTTGAAGTTATTGATGATATTCAAATCACCAATAACATCTCTTTTACTGTATTTTGAACCCTTGTATAAAACAGGATCTGTCTGCATTTTCAAACGAAAACCACTTGTTCTTCGGGTTCTCCATTCTTCCCTGATTACACCTCTTTCGGCATCAATTTCAGCATCCGTTAAAGACAGCGATCCTGACCAGTCATGAAGTACCCAAAGTGTAGAATCTATCAGTTTTTGATTGCTAACCGGAACCGTGCTAATATTATAAACAGTTTCATCCTGAGCGGTATAAGCATTGATGTCTTTACCAAAACTTACTCCGTTTTTTTCCAGCATTTTAATGATTCCTTTTCCTTTAAAATGTTCCGTTCCGTTGAAAGCCATATGTTCCAGAAAGTGCGCCAATCCGTTTTGATTGTCGTCTTCGAGTATGGCGCCAACATTTTGAACAAAGTAAAAACTGGCTCTGTCTTTTGGCTCTTCGTTGTGCAGGATATAATACGTTAATCCGTTTTTTAATTTTCCGGTTGTCACGTTTTTATCCAGCGGGATATTGGTTTTGAACTGCGCAAAAGCACCCTGAACTGAAAGCGCTAAAATGCCTATGATGATATTTTTTTTAGTATACATTTTGATATTTTTTATCTTCTGTTTCTTCTAATTAGTATAAAAGCACCGCTCAATATGATCAATAAAGGAAAGAGCCCAATAAAGACAATTTTATTAATGAAAACCTGATTTGCATTGATGGTTATTTTCTTATCTGTATTTTCCGGACGAGTGGTGTCGATTGGAAATTCGTAATTGCTGAACCAGCTAAAAATATCAGTCATAAACTGAAATGTTCCTGAACCGTTTCGGCTTAATTCGGCATTGCCCATAAAATCAGCATCTCCGGTAACAATTATTTTTTGAGATTTTCCGTTAATATTTCTCGTTAATGCCACAACCAGAGGAATCGCCGTTATAGAAGGCTGTTTCTTCAACTCTTCCGAAACCGAAGTAATTCCCATTTGAGATTCCCATGCAGGCTGATTATTGGTTTTTAAAAGTGGCGTAACTTTAAATCCGGCATCTTTAGTGATTGTGATTCCGCTGCTTCCTAAAAGCGGAATTGGATAGTTATTTCGAGTTTTACTAAATTTTATAACAGGATCTGTATTTTTTTGAAGATCGGTTACTAAATAATCCGGAGAGTTGGTTTCACTTTCCTGAACCAGTGTTTGTTTGGTATAACTTAACCCTAATTTATCTGTTATAGCAGCTAAAGCCGAATTGGTCTCAGGTTCAGACAAAAGCATTACATTTTTTCCTTCGTCGATATACTTCGTAATACGGTCAATAGCGCCCTGACTCAATTGTGTTTTTGGATCGGCAATGATTAAAATACCGGTTTGTTCCGGAATATTCTGCGCATTTATATCTACGGATGAAACATCAAAACCTTGATTGATAAGTGAATATCTAAAAGTGATTTCGTTAAATCCTGTTTTATAATTTTTATCTCCGTTTTTGTCAATGCTGCGTTCCATGTTTCCGGTTGCAAAAACAATTTTTGGCGCAGGAACGACTAATCGTTTTAAAGAAGCAGAGATTTCTTTTTCGCCCGGCGCTTTAAACAAATCATCAAACATTCTTAAAAATGTTTTCTTTCCGTTGTATTCAATTGTTCTTACCACTCGGTTTTGTTCCGGTTTCAGGTCAATTACTTTTTTAATTTCTTCAGGAGAATATAATTTCTTTAGTTTTACGTTCTGAGTTTCGATCAGTTTCTCGGCAAGCTGTTTGTCATTTAATCCCGGGTTTTGTGCATATAATGCTTCATTGTTTGAAGTGTCGTAATAATAGACATATTCCATTTGCATTTGAGGCACAAAGCGGGTGTAGTTTTCAAAACTCGAAATGTCCTGATTTTGCGAATACGGCATAGCCATATAATAGTTAATATCTAATAAGTTTACATAAGTGGTAAGCTTGACAGGGCCTTCTATTTTATTGACAATGTCTAAGCTCGTTTTGGTTAATGTTCTGTCTTTATTGCGCGTCATATCTTCATAGAATGTCAGCGATGCTCTTGAAGTAACATAACCAAGTGCCAAAACAACAGTTATTAGCAAGGTATATTTTAGAACTCTTTGAGAAGCTGGCTGCGCATCTCTTCCGGTTTGTAATTTGTAAATACTTAAGCCAATAAAAAGACTGCTTACGAGTATAAAATACAATACATCTTTACTGATGATAAGACCTTCGAGCATTTCATTGGCACGACCGGCAATCGATAGAAAATAAGTGATGTCTTTTACATACTCGACATCCTGCCATAATTTTCCAATAAAATTTAATCCTGCTAAAACTACCAATGTGCTAATCGCAGCAACAACCTGATAAGAGGTTAAACAAGACATAAAAAGACCAATTGCGGCATAGGTACAAACCAGTAAATACAAACCAATAAGTCCCGAAATGGCAAATTTTAAATCTAAATTTTCGACAGAGAAATAAGAAATAACAACCTGCAGCCCCAATATACCAACAAATAAAAGACAATAAGCCGCAATGGCTAAATACTTGCCTAGTACAATTTCTTTAATTTTAATGGGCGAAGAAAGTAATAGTTTGATAGAACCACTGTTGATTTCACGGCTTATCAATCCCATTGTTAATAGCGGAACATATAGATATAAATAATTCTGCATTTCAGTATATAGTCCCATGAAACCTGAAAAAATAGCTTGCGACAAATTACCCATTCCGTCGCCCATTTTTTGTGATTTTTCAAAGCGTTCCAGAGAGTCAAAGAATTTCCAGTTGGACTGGATTGAAAATATGACTAAAACGACCCATGCTACCGGCGAATAAAACATCGTGTAGAGTTCTGTTTTAGCGATTCTGTATATTGTTTTCATTTGTTTGTTTTTTAAGAAAGAATAGCGTTTTTAGAAGGCGCTTTTTTAGATAATTGAGCAAAAATTTCGTCAAGAGATACTTTTTCAAATTGAATTTCTCTCAATTTCCAGTTGTTATAAACGCTAAGCGAAATAATTTTCTCCGCAACTTCTTGTGTTCCGGTAAAGGTGATCTGTACTTTTTTTGGAGACAGAAAAACAGCAGCTGTTATCTCAGGAATATCTGTTAATGCTTCAAGGGCCGGCGGATTTTCAAAACTTGCCGTTAGTTTGTCTGCTTCGATATGATTATTAAAAGCATCAAGCGTATCCGAAAAAACCATATGTCCGTTTTCGATCATTCTGATATCCTGACAGGTTGCCTGAACTTCAGATAGAATGTGAGAGGAGAAAATAACAGCTTTATCTTTGGATATTTTTTTGATTAATTTTCTAACTTCCAATATCTGGTTAGGGTCAAGTCCGTTCGTTGGTTCATCTAAAACGACCAATTTAGGTTCGTGAATAATGGCCTGAGCAATACCTACACGCTGTCTGTAACCTCCGGATAAGTTTCGGATTAATCGGTTGCTGAAATGTGCAATACCGCATTGTTCTTTGGCTTTCTCTAAAGCATATTTTAAATCTTCTTTTTTTACGTGTCTTAATTCTGCACAATGAATCAAATATTCATTTACCGTTAAATCCAAATGTAGCGGAGGGGTTTGTGGCAGGAAACCAATTAGTTTTTTGGCTTCGACAGGATTTTCTTTTAGATTAATTCCATCAATAAAAATGTTTCCTTTGGTTTGGTTTAAAACGCCGCAAAGAATATTCATTGTAGTTGATTTTCCGGCGCCATTAGATCCTAAAAGGCCTAAAATTCGATTTGTTTTAATTTCAAAACTAATATTTTGTATTGCCCAATCCTTACTATATTGATGTGACAAGTCCTCAACTCTTACAATTGTTGTTTCCATAGTGTTTTTTAAAAATCGCAAGAATGTTTTTTTTGAAGTAACATTCTTGCGCTTATTTTATTTATTAGTATCCAGAATTTTGGTTTAAGAAAGGATTAGATCGAATTGCCGGCTCCGGAATAGGATATAAGTTATCCGTAGATTTCCAGATTTTATCAGATAAAACAGAGAGTGTCTCATCTAGTTTTCCGGTTCTTTTAAGATCCAGCCAGCGATGTCCGTTCTCGGCAAAGAACTCGCGTTGTCTCTCAAGAGCAATTAAGTCTAACAATTGGTTTGGATTTGTTACCGTAGTATTGTCTAGTAAGGCTCTGTTTCGAATTGTATTAATATCCTGCTGAGCTCCGGTAATATCATTCGATTTTACTCTGGCTTCGGCACGTATTAAATAAAGTTCTGCTAATCGAAGCAGAGTAGAGCGCTCTGAAGGAGAGTCCCCAAAATCATTTTGATATTTATGAGGTGCAATCCCTAAAAATACGCCCAATCTGTCATTAATGTCAATGGTCCAGTTTGTTTTTCTGGCATCACCGGTTTCAAAAAGCGCATTGCCTTTTCTTAGTAATAAAGTACCAGCGGTTGTAAATACAGAAGATCCTTCATAAGTATAATCAACATTAAAATAAGGTATTTGAAGAATAGACTCTTTATTATCAGCAATAAAAGGACTGTTAGTATCTGTTAATCCTGTAATTAAACCAAAAGTACCAGTTTCATTAATTACAGCAGATGCGTGGTTTGAGGCTTCGTTCCATCTTTCTAAATAAAGATTTACTCTTGCCAATAAAGCTTCTGCCGCCCATTTTGTAGCTCTGATTCTTTCCTGATCATAATTTTTATAATCTGTAGGAAGATCTTTTGAAGCATCGGTTAAGTCCAGCAAAATTTGCGCATAAACATTTTCTTGCGAAGATTGCGGTAACAATGCAGATACATCTACATCTGTAGTAAGTACCAGCGGCACATTGCCCCAAAGATTGGTCAGGTAAAAATAAGAATACGCTCTTAGAAATTTAGCTTCGGCAATCCATTGTTTGCTTTTTACGGCATTAAGAGATGTGCTTTTAGTAAGCCCTTCGATTACGTTATTTGCGTTATAAATAGTTTTATATAATTCGCCCCAGTTAGCGTTTATAGTCCCGTCAGTCTCCGGAATTTCATTCGAACTGTAAATATTGGCAATACCTGTTCTTGGTACTAATTCATCGGCCGTTTCTCCTAAAACAGTATGTACTCTGTTATAAAAAAAATCGGCAACCATGCTTTGGTAAATTCCGTTTACAGCAGCCTCAGCTGTTGGCTCTGAAGCATAAACACTTTCTGATGATAGCTGATTGCTGGGAAGATCAACATCAAGAGCATTATCACAGCTTGTAATTCCTAATAAAAGAAAAAACGAAAATATAGAGGTATATTTTATAGAAATATTTTTCATGATTTTTTAGATTTAAAATGTAAACTGAGTTCCCAAAGTGATGGTACGTAATGGAGGCAAAGCCAATCCCTGCGTTTCAGGATCAAGACCTTTGTATTTAGTAAATGTTACTAAGTTTTGTCCCTGAACCGAAAGGCGAATACTCTGTAAATATTTCTTTGTTGCCTCATCTAAAGGAATCTGGTAAGAAGCGCTTACATTTTTAAGTTTGATATACGATGCGTCTACAATAGAAGCATTTGATCCTAAATAATTGAAAAAACTATTTTGAAAACCGGAACTTAAAACATTTCCTTGTGCGATATAATCATTGTACTCGTCTACCTGAAAATTCGCTGTTGAATAAGGATAACCCGGCTGAGCACCAGTAGAAGACAGTAAAGTAGTACCATCTTGTTTTACGAATTGAAACAAAAAGTCAAGTGTAAAAGCTCTATAACTTATTGTATTCGAGATTCCCCCGTAATATTGAGGGTAAGATGGTCCTGCGTATTTTCGGTCACCTCTGCCGGTGTCAGCATATCCGCTAGAGATTCTTCCGTCTCCGTTTAGATCTTCAAACTGAGCAATTCCATTGGCATTTACTCCGGTATAATTATACAAATACCTGCCGCCTAAAGGGTTTCCAACAACATATTGTGAATAATAGCTGGTGAATTCTATACCAGGAAATGATACTAACTTATTTGAATTGGTCGAAATATTAAACGACGTTGACCAGTTGAAGTTTTTAGTATGAATATTGGTTGTAGCAAGAGTAAATTCCCAACCTTGATTTTCAACTTTTGCAGGTAAGTTTGCCGTATAAGTTGTAAAACCTGCCTGCGCACTAAGTGTATAGTTTACCAATTGATTACTAGAAGTGTTTTTATAATAAGCAGCAGTAAAAGAGATACGGTCGTTTAGGAAACTTAAATCAAGAGCAGCTTCAAATTTCTTTGTTAATCCCCATTTGATGTTAGGATTTGCAATTCTGGCCGCTGCCATAGAAGCATTTCCGTCACCGTAATTACGAGTGTCAAAAGTTTCAGCATATTGATAATCTCCAATTTCGTCACTTCCTATTTCTCCATAACTCGAACGTAGTTTTCCAAAACTCAGCCAGCTAAGGCTGTTTAAGAATTTTTCCTGAGTAAATACCCATGCACCACCCACAGAACCAAAGTTTCCAAAACGATTATTAGCTCCAAAACGGGATGAACCATCTCTTCTAAAGTTAATGTTCAGAATGTATTTATTGTCAATATTATAGTTAAGTCTGCTAAAAAGAGAAATGTATTTATATTCTGCGCTTCCGTTATTAGCGGTTATGTTTTCTGCAGTTCCAAGATTTCCAATTAAATTGTCTGAACTATATCCGCTTGAACTCACATAAGATGGCATTTCTGATTTTCTGTTCTGCCATGAACCTCCTACAAGAGCGGTAAGATTTCCTTTCCATAATTCAGTTGTATAATTCAGCTGAGGCTCTACAGTAAAATTATTGGTATTGTTTGTCGAAACAGTATAAGACCTCTGAAAGTTCATATCCATGCCATTGGCTTCGGCATAAACATGATTACTTGCAGATGCCGGCATGAATTGTTTGGTCTGCATCTGAGCTCTTCCGTATCCAAGATCAGTTTTAAAAGAAAACCCTTTTGCAATCTCATACTGAAGACTTAAACTTGTAATTAAGTTCGTTCCTTTATCGTCTACTCTTTTCTCTAAAGCAGCAAGCGGATTAATATCGCTAAAATAATCCGGAGACCAGTAATAACTGCCATCTGCATTGTACAACGGACGGTTAGGAGCGGTGCCTACAGCATAAGTTGTGATATCAAAAAATGGCAGTTTATTGTTGTCTGTTGCAAAAATTACAGAAGCACCAACTTTTAATTTATTATTCAGTGTACTGTGATTGATATTAAAGTTGGTAGAAAATTTGTCATAGCTAAAATCTCCCGGTACAACAGTCGTTTCTTTATGGTAAGTACCACTTAAAAGAAAATTTGTAGTGTCATTACCGCCTCTTAATGACGCAGAATAATTATTGAAATTCGCTGTTCCGCCTATTAATTTTTTCTGCCAGTTCGTTTGTGCATTCGGGTCCCAGTCTGTAATAGCAATACCGTTGCTATCAACATCTGCAATATCACCATTATTGGTTAATGCCGTTTGCAGCATGTTTAAATACGCCGGCGTGCCTAATGTTTTTGCCATATGGGCTACTTCAGAAACTCCTGAATTGGTAGTTACAGTAAATTCTGTTTTTCCAGATTTTCCTTTTTTGGTCGTGATTAATACCACACCATTCGCTCCCCTTGAACCGTAAATTGCCGTAGCATCTGCATCTTTTAAGATCTCGATACTTTCTATATCATTTGGGTTGATGATATTAAGGGGGCTGGTCGATTTTTGAGCACCTCTAATAACGTTTTGATCCTGAACCTGTTCCTTAATGTCATCTCCAATATAAGGAACCCCATCAACAATATAAAGTGGTAAATTGTTTCCTGCAATAAAATTTCTTCCACGAATACTGATATTCATATCAGATCCTGCATAACCGGATGTCTGAGTTACAAATACCCCCGGAGTTCTTCCTTGCAGTGTTTGCAAAATATTGGTTACCGGTTGTTTTTCGATATCTTCTGCCGTAATTTTTACTACAGATCCTGTCGAAGTTCTTTTGGTTGTGGTACCATAACCAATCACTACGATCTCATCTAGTTTCGCTAAATCGGGTTGCATTTTGATCGTAACAGATACTTGGTTTTCAACCGTAATATCCTGTGTCTTATACCCTAAATAAGATATTCTAAGGGTGTGTTTTCCTGATGGAAGCTGAACATAAAATTGTCCGTCGAAATCAGAAACACCTTGTCTGTTTCCGCCTAAAAGCGAGATAGTGACACCAGGTAAAGGCTGACCATTTTCATCAAGGATTTTTCCTGACAGCATATAATCAGCATCATCTGAATTTTCTTTTTTAGAAGCACTTGTTTCTGTTTCGGCTTCAGTTTTAGACTTTTCTTTTTTATAAATGACTACATTTTTATCTACTTGTTTGTAGACCAAATTGCTGCCCTGAAGTACACTATTCAAAATATCGCTTACACTGCGGCGTCCTTTTGGTGTACTCACTTTAGGAAAATCTTTTATGATCTGTGGCTGGTAAGCAAATAGTAATCCTGTCTTATTTTCAATCGTTTTAAAAAGGGTTTTAATATCCTGATTATGAAGTTCAATATCAACAGATATCGCTTCCAGATTCTGACCGCTCATTTCGTTGGCAAAGACCATGTGCGTGCCGCAGGTCAGTAAGAAAATGTGGAATAAACTGATTCGCATGATCATAATGGTTTTTTTTGACAGGTTAAAAAAAGACGTAGATGTCTTTTCCCTGTCAAACATGGTTGTTTTACAGCGTAATTTCATAAATTTGCATGTTTTTTAATGGTTACTGGAATTAATTATTAAGAATCGCGGCCATCTGGTGTAGGAGCTAGATGGCTTTTTTATTTTGGTTTTAGCTAGTTTTTATATCGTTTTTTAAAAGGTTAATACTCAGTTATTGGTGCTATTCACAGCCTTTTCCTTCCAGGACAATGGCGTTATTTTGATTATAATGATATGTGGTTTCGATTACACTGCATACTACTTTTAGAACATGATCTAAATCTTCTTCGTTTAAGAAACTGGCAGTAATTCTGCATTTTTTAATATTTTCATTTTCTAATACAATCGAGACTTTATATTTTTGAGAAATTAGCGCAACAGCCTCTTCCATATTGATATCGTCCAGAATCAGGTAATTACTTTTCCATGCGATTGCAGTTTCGATTTTAATATTATTTTGCTCAAAGTCTAAAGTGTTTTTGTTCACTTTTATTTGTTGGTTAGGCGTGATGATACCGTAGGTTTTTTTAACATCTCCCACTTGTACCTTACCACGTTCAACCGTAATTTCGATATTGTCAGATGTGTCGTAAGCATTGATATTAAAGGCAGTTCCCAAAACTTTTGTACTTACTTTGCCTGTATGCACGATAAATGGTTTTTTCTCATTTCTCTTAATATCAAAATAAGCCTCTCCGGATAAAGTAACTTCTCTGGTTTCTTTGTCAAAATCATTTTGGTCATACGTGATACTGCTTTTATCGTTTAGGATAATCGTACTTCCGTCTGGTAAACGAATAAGCTGTTTTCCGTTAAATGCCAAAACCGAACTTTCTTTCTCTATATTTTCGTCTTTTGTTTTTATGGCATTGGGTACATTTTCATAAACAAAAGCAGTTCTTAAAGCAAATAAAATGGTGATCGCTGCGGCAATGGCAACCAGCGTTCTTCCAATTTTTCTATAAGATCTTTTATTCTCATGAATCGAAATAACCTTAGGAGCTGATGATTGAGAAAGAATAAAACTAAGGATATCATCACTTTTTTGTTTATCCAGAATTTCAACATTCTGATTTTCCTTCATCAGCGACTGAATCTTTTCTTTTATAAAATCATCGTGCGTGCCTGACTGGATAATCTCCATCAGCTTTTGTTGTTCTGCCTCAGATAAATTATTCTGCAGGTAGTTTTCGAATAATTCTTCAAATACTTTTTGTTGCATTTGCGTTTTGATTGTGAGTTAATAATCGTTTATAATAGTAAACCTGAGTGTTTTTTGTTTTTGTTTTAATGCAATGATCTTGTTAAAATAGGAGATAAACCTATGTCAAGTAATGATCTTTATTATAAAGACGATTGAAAAATAGGGAAGGAGTAGTCGAAAGTGAAAAAAATGTAAAAAAAATGTAAAATAATATAAAACAGCCTTTTTAGCTATAGCCGAAAGTTTACATTTTAAAAAATAAAAACAATGTCATGAACATATTCATATAAGGCGAAATTTTTGTGCGAACAAATTTCAGCGCCTGTGCCATATGTTTTTTTACTGTTTCTGTAGAGATGCCCAAATCCTCACCAATTTTCTGGTGACTTAAACCATCCCATTTTGCCATTTTGTAGATTTTTTGCTGTTGTGGCGGAAGCTGATCGACGATTTGATTTAAGATAACATTGTACTGATCGTCTTTTATAGCATCTTCGGTATCATTTGTCGATGTACTTTTGTAATTAGTATCGACAACTATAGACGTATCTCTGGCAATTTTCTTGATCATATCAAAAATATGATTGCGGGAAATAATAAAAAGATAGTTTTCGATACTGGTAATTTCAGCCAGATTTTCGTGATTTTGCCAGATTTTCAAAAAGACATCCTGAACAACTTCTTCGGCTAAGATTCTGGATTTTGTTATTTTTAAAGCAGTAGAAAAAACAACATTTTTGTATTCATTATACAGTTTTGTAAACGCCAGTTCATTCCCTTGCGATAACTCGTAAAGGAGCTTGCTTTGGTCGGAATTGGGATTTAAAGACATTTAGATAATAATTTGTTAACTTGGACAATATTATTACTTTTTTGAATATATGCACTATTACCACTAAAAATATTTAGTCGAAATGTTATTTTGTTAATTATTTACTACAAAATTTGTTTAATTTGTAAAAATACATCAGTCATTTTATAAATCAACGAAACGTACTATTTTGAGTACGAAATTCTTTTAAAGCTTCTGTTTTACAAGCTTTAAGAGCTTTGTTTTATAAAATATACGAAAATATGTAACTAATGGTTTTGGAGATAAAAATGATTTTGAATTCTTGTTGTAAAGAATTTTTTAAACCAGCGATTTCAAAATGGACAAAAACACCTTTACCGCTTTCTTTTCATAAACTTCTTTTATCGAAATAATCATAGCAGTTCTCGTCATATTTTTTCCTTCGATCGGAATACACGAAATTCCTTTTTCGTTTTTGATAGTGGCCTGAGTAAGAATGGTGTACCATTTGCCACTTTTTACAAGTTCTAATAAGGTTGGGATATCATTGATTTCGATAGCCACTTTTGGGTGCAGGTTATTTTTATTAAATGCTTCACTAATAAATTGTGTTGTGCTGTATCCTTTTGAAGGAAGAGCAAGAGAAAGTCTGCTTATTTCTTTTAATGAAATAGACTTTTTATTTTTTAAAGCAGATTCTGTCGAAGTTACCAAAGTCATCGGCGAGGTAAAAAGAGCTTGATATTTAAAATGATTCTCGGTAATGATTTCTTCGAAAGTCAGAATGACATCCAATTCAAAGTGATTTAGTTTTTCGATCAGTTCTTTCGAAGTTCCAAACACAATTTTAAATTCTATTTCAGGATACTGATTGGCAAATTCAATGACGGTTTGCGTCACTATATTGCGTAAAGCATAAGTAACACCAATCGCAATTTTTCCGGTGTTCAGGTTGTTTAAGTCTTTTAATAATGCAAACCCTTCATTGGCTTTGCTAATACTTTGCAAGGCAAAACCTGAGAATAATTCTCCAGCTTCGGTTAAGGTAATCCGCTTGCCAATTCGGTTAAAAAGCGAAATTTGCAATTCATCTTCCAGTTGTTTAATCTGTTGCGATAAAGTACTCTGGCTAATGTTTAAAGCATTTGCAGCCTCAGTAAAGTTGAGTAATTCTTTGGCTTTAAGGAAATATTTAAGTTGTCTGAGTTCCATTTTTTAAATCGGTTTTATCGATTGATGCTATCGAAAAATAACGTTTTACAAATATAGAAATTCTTTAGACCTTTGTAAAAATAATGAACGAGTAAAATGAAAATAATACCACTACAAGAAGGAAATTATGTTGTAAGCAGCGAGAAAGAATTTAAACTCATCAATGAATTCCCTTTAGATTCAGGACTTAAAATGGCCATTCAGCCTTTTTTGATCGTTACTCAAAATGATTATATACTTTTAGATTTAGGTTTAGGAATTAACAAAAACGGAAAACCTTTTATTCATCATTTACTGCAAACTCACAATATAGCACCGGAACAAATTACAAAAGTTCTGATTTCGCATTTTCATAAAGATCATATCGAGGGAATTGGTTTTTTTGAAGGAGAAAACTTTATTCAGAATTTTCCAAATGCAACCATTTATATGCAGGAAAGAGAACTTGATTTTGCTTTAGCGCAACAACATCCTTCTTATAATCTTGACATCCTCAATCTGTTTAAATCGTTTCCTAATGTTGAGTTTCTTAACGATGATAAGGGACAAATCACAAATGAAATTTTCTATGAAGTTTCAGGCGGACATTCGCCATTTCATCAGGTTTTCTGGATTAAGGAAAATAACGAGATCACCTTTTACGGAGCAGATGATTTGCCACAAGAAGCGTATCTAAAAATGCATGTTGCCTACAAAACAGATTATGATGGTAAACGTGCCATGGAATCTAGAAAAAAATGGGAACAGGAAGCTAGAGAACAACACTGGAAAGTTCTTTTGTATCATGATATGAAGAAGCCGGTTTTGGAGTTTTAGAGGATAGAACAAAGAGAAAAGAACAAAGAGAAAAGAACAAAGAAACTAGAATGAAGAGGATATAAAAAAGGGTTGAATCAGATATATTTTGATTCAACCCTTTTTTTATGAATTACTTTCAATTTAGAATTTTACGGCTCCTTTAGGAACAGTTTCTCCAACTGTAGTTTTATTGCTTAGGCTAAAATTAGGCGATGAAACAAACTCTATATTCTGGCTGTTTTCTCCGTTAACCGTAATCGCTTTAGGAGAAGTAGAATTGAATTCTACATTTTTAAGGGACATATTTTTAGTATTGTAAATTTCAAAAACAGTCGTTTCTTCGATGTCTAGTTTCGCATTGCTTATTTTAATTCCGTTTGCATCGATGATAGAAAAGCCTTTTTTGGCATTTCCTGTCAGATTAGAAATTTCGATATTCTCCAGATTCATTTCAGGTAAACCTTGTAAAAATACAGCTTGTTGGGCTCCTTTTATCGTTACATTTTTGATAGAAATATTCTTGAATTGCGGCGTTTCTTCATTCACCGGCATTGCTTTAGAACTTAATGTATTACCGCCTTCGGCAAGCGTTTCTTCGATCGATTTTCCTCCGTAATATAAATTGAATGAAATTGCCTGAGAAGGAATATCAGTCATGAAAATATCCGAGATAAAAATGTTTTCGACTACACCGCCACGTCCGCGATTACTTTTAAAACGTAATCCAACATCAGTTCCCATAAAAGTACAATTAGATACGTGCATGTTTTTTACACCGCTTGACATTTCACTTCCAACCGTTACGCCACCGTGTCCGTGATACACAATATTATTTTTTATGATAATGTTTTCGCAGGGAACACCGCGATCACGTCCGTCTTTATCTTTTCCTGATTTAATACAAATAGCATCATCACCCACATCAAAACTAGAGTTTTCGATGATTACATTTTTGCAGGATTCTACATCAAGACCATCTCCGTTTTGAGAATACCACGGATTACGAACCGTTACATTACGTACAATTAAATCTTCGACCATCAAAGGGTGAATATTCCAGGCTGGTGAATTTTGAAATACCGGACCATCAAACAATACTCTTTTACTGTTTTGAATGCTGACCATTACCGGACGTAAGAAATCATGAATGGTTTCGAACTCTTCTTTGGTTTTTAAATCCAGACGTACGTTTTGATCGGCACCTTTAGAAGCATTCATAAAAGTTTCTGACGGATACCAGCTTGTTTTCTCTTTGTTTAAAACTCCGCCCGAAGCAATCACTTTTTTCCATTGACTATCCGTTAGTTTGTTCTTTTTTACTTGTCTCCAAACTTCTCCGGATCCGTCCCAGACACCATTACCGGTAAAAGCAATGTTTTCAAGGTTTTTACCATAAATAGGAGAGATACATCTCCAGGTATTCAATCCTTCAAAGCTGGTTTCTATAAGGGGATATAAACTTTTATCTTGCGAAAAAATAATTAATGCACCAGTTTCTGCATGAAGTTCAAGATTGCTTTTTAATAAAATTGGACCTGTAAGCCAGATTCCTGGAGGGATGATCACTTTTCCACCGCCTTTTTTTGAAACCGCGTTTATTGCATCGGCGAAAGCCTTTGTATTTAAAACATACCCGCCATTTACAGCACCAAAATCTTTAAGGTTTACGCTGTTTTTTGGAATTACAGGTTCTTTGACTTTAGCCATTTTAAATTCAATATTCTTATAAGTATCATAAGACTTTGAATTTTGAGCAATACTGTTTTGCACACAACTTGTTATTATAACTGCCAGAGCAATACGTAAAAAGTTAATTGGGTTAGTTTTCATTCTAATTGTATTATGGTTAAAAATTTCAGTCTTAATAGAGAGACTTTTTTGCTAAATGTATTTATTGATCCTTGTTTTTTTGCTGATTCAGAAAAAAAGAACTTCGATCGATAAATATATGTAAATGTAATCGATTACACAAATCTATAAAAAAATATTTAGAAAAGAGATTAAAATTGATCGTAGCCACAAAATAAAAGAGATTCGTTAAGAAAGTCTCATTCATCGGTTTATTTTAAAGGTATCAGGAAAGTACGGGATACATTTTTAGAATTTAAGATTTATTCTATTTTTTAATTTTAGAGATAAAGAAGTAAATTTCGGCGAAAGCCAATTAAAAATATTTCACGCAAATTTTTACAGATTTCAGCAGATTAAAATTTGATATTTTTTTTGAAAATAAATCTGCATTATCTGCTTAAATCCATATTAAATCTGCGTGAAACATTTTTTTGTACCGCAATAAATTTCATCCTGATTACGTTTGCATTTTGTAGTAAAATAAACCTATATTAGCCTAAATATACCAATTTTATACGCCTGAATATTTAATCACAAATAGAAAATAAAAGCATGATTTGTACTATTTACTCACACCAATCCGGGTTTGATAATATTAAAGAAATAATCGTTTCTCATTTTCCGGAAGGAAATGTTTTAATTGATAAAGAGGAGGAATCTGATATCATAGAATTGGAAATTAAAGAAGGAAATTCTTCTCAAAAAATAAAAATCTTATATCGCGAAAGAGCCGAGCCTTCTTATCAAATTCCTGAAATTGATGATTCTGCGCTAACAGCGAACTTAAAAGGACTTTATGGTTTTGTATATGGATTGCCAACTGCAAACGAAAAAGTAAAAGAGTTGTTTTTGCGCAAAATAGAAACTTTAAATTCTGAATTTACCATTATTCAGGAAGAGGGAGAATTAGCCAATTTGAAAACCATAATAGCCAATATCGCCAACGAACTTGAAGCGATTTTGTTTGTTGAGCCTGATGCTGTTATTAGTAAATCGAGCGGACAACATTTTCTGGATAAAAATTTAGATTTGATTATTGATACCGAAGGAAATTGCGAAATTGATGCATTAGATGTCAAAATCAACTCGGTTTATTTTGATGCAGATCAGAATGAGTTGACAGAAGATCAGCTGCAAAGAAAAGAGAATAACGAAAAAATTCTGGAAGAATATGATATCAAAATCAACAGGAATTTACCTTGTATTGAATCTGAAGCAGAAACTACTTTAAGAACTCCAAAAGAAATTGCGCAGAGAGTGAGTGCTTTGGCTGTCGTCAATTTAGTGGCGTTTAGTAGTATTTCTCCCGAAGAAGCGACAGAATATCTTCAAAATTATAATCTTTGGGATTTTACGACCGAGAATGAGAAAGAATTTCTGGGCAACCCAACCGATGATAAAAAAGCAAACGAAAGCTGGAAATGTGAAGGAATATGGGTTTTGATGTGGGCTTTGAATAAAATAGAAACACTGGATTTTCCGGATGAATTTTGTGATCTGGAAAACATTGATCCTGATAATTACCCTGTGGGTCAGGACAAAGACCCCAATATTTTTATTGATTCGATTGTTGAAATACGATCTAAAAGTGAAATTTTGGATGCCAATGATTTGTATTACAGATTCAATTGGGCTTGCGTTGATGAGAGAATCAATGGCAGGGAAATCGAAGGGATTAATCCGGGTATTGTTTATGAAAGACAATATGCCTTAAACTGGCTGATTAATTATATGGAGCAGGATTGGGATTCTATTACTTGTGATACTTAATTTGTAAAGGTTGCTTTTCTTTGAGCATAATTTTACCGCAAAGAACGCAAAGTTTATAAATCTGTGGGGTTTATAAAAAAGACAAAGTTCGCAAAGCTGTATCAATAGAAAGCTTTGCGAACTTTTTGTTTATCAGCATAATATAAAGTAAAACATTTGCGTTCTTTGCGGTTAATTTATCCCTCAAGAATCAACATAAAGCAAACATTCCGCTCCAAAATCTGAAGCGGAATGTTCTAATTAAAAAAAAAACTCAAGTAATAGCATTGTTGCAATTGCATTTCTGCTATTGTTATTTTTAGAATACACCAATATAATGGTTTCCTGCTTTGTTTACCAATTTAGCTCCTTTTGTTACAGCACCTGTTACAGCATCAATGATATAAATGTTTCCATCTTTACCAACTGGTGTTACAGCTACATATAAATCATTACCATCAACTACAAAACCTTGATATTGACCAAAATCTAAATCAGTATCGTAAGCAATTCCTTCTACTTTTTTAGCTGTTTTTGCGTTAAGATCGATTCTTGCTACAAAACCTTGATTGTTAGCACCATCGTGAGTGTAAACTGCAAAAGCAATTCCGTTTCCTACGTATCTCCATGCATCAATGTATGATCCTTTTACTCCAAGAGCAGTATCTAAACTAAATACATAAGAGTTGTCATATTCGTTGCTTTGGTTGATTTTTAAGATATAAGAACCGTTTTTTGTATCTCTTTGAGTAGCTTGGTAAATATTACCATCGTTAGCCACAAAACTATTAAAGCTACGGTATCCGCTTGTATCTCCAAAACCAACTGTAGAAGTAATAATTTTAGGGTTTAATAATGACGGATAATCCACCACAAGTGATTTAGAACCTAAACGCTCAAATTCAGTTTCGTTTGCTCCGGTAGCAGTATTTGTTTTACGCATCCATGTTCCGATGATTAATTTGTTTCCGGCTTTGTTTAGAGTTGGCGCATCTAAACGGAAAATATGATGTCCTAAAGCTTCTTCTTCAGGAGTTAACGGAATCTCGTATTGTTTTGCAGCAGAAATCAGGATATTTTTTAAATCTAAACTTAACACAGTGGCAGAACCTCTTGTATGTTTATATGATTTATCTTCATTAGTTACAATTACCGGCGCAGTTACGTTTACTGCTACACCTGTTTTATCTCCGTCAAAAAGTTTAGTCCATCTTGGAGAAGTTCCCGCATATTGTGAGATGTTTACTGTAGATCCTGATTGTGTAAAATTATTACCGCCATTTACTTTATACGTCATAAACTCACCACCGTTTGCACCTGTATACGTAATATTAAAAAGCGTGTTTCCGTCTACAGATGATTGTAAACGAGCTGTTCTGGTTGATTGTACAGGTGTTCCGTTGTCGTAAACGTTGATAGAAATATTAGGGTTTTTAGCATCTTCTTTACTAACAGAAAAAACTTTTGTACCACCGTTTCCGTCTCCGGGAGCAGTTTGCATTAAGGCTCCTGCAACTGTTATCCAGCGGCTCTCTGTTTCTGGCAATGTTGGTGTTATCGGGTCTTCATTATCATTACTGCTGCAGCTTGTCGTTAAGGCAAATGTGGTAAAAACCAAACCAAATGCCATTAATTTAAATGTACTTTTTTTCATATTCATGGTATTTAAAAAAATTAATTATATAGATTTAAAACTTATTCAGTATGTAATTGAATTTCAGATAAAATGCTACTCCCGGTTTTTGAACCCCAAAATTGTCGTAAACCTGTTCGTTGGTGATATTCTTGGCATCAAAACTCACAATGTATTTTTTGTTAGGAAAAGTATAACTCAAACCTAAATCATGCGGAAACTGAGAGGGCACTTTATCTATTTGAGTTTCCTGCCAGGTGGTGAAAAATTCGCCCACATAAGTAAAATTGTAATACAAATTCAACTCCGAATTAGACTGCAATACATCTTTAAAATTATATTGAGCATTTCCGTTAATAATAAAATAAGGCTCATTAGGATATTGCTTGTTATAGTAATCCAGTATTTGTCCGTTTTTATCGTATTTATCTTTAAAGAGCGAATTGAACTTAGACATATTCATTCCTATAAATAATCTTTTATTATATGAATATTCTAATGAAGCTTCATAACCTAAAGATTGTGCTGTACCTAAGTTTACTGAAGGTGAGGTCTGCAAAGCTTCATTTAAACGATTACTAAACTCACGAACGATTTTGTCTTTAGAATTTCTCCAGAATCCCGAGCCGCCAAAACTAAATTTATGCTGATTAATGAGGTAAGGTCCAAAACGTAATCCTACATTCAGATTGTCGCTTTCTTCAGGTTTTAATGCGCTGTTACTGGTTTGATTTTCGCCCGGATTACCAAAAATTTCATTTTCAGAAGGAAGTCTGATCGCTTTTTCTGCCGATAAAGAAAACATCAATTTTGGTAAAACAAAATAAGACCCTGCGAAACCGTAACCGTAAAAAGTAGTATTATTGTTTTCTAATTTTTCAACTATTGCAGACTGTCCGCCTGTTGTAATGATCTGCGGGGTTCTTTGTTCTGTTTTCTGGTTATAACGTTTCCCAAACAAATTGGTTCTTAGGCGGGAATCAAACGCCTGAAGTTCGTAGGCAAAAGACAAAACGCTTTTTTGAAGATCTCGTTTTTGCTGAAAATTTCTTTCCATTTCAGATTTCAATTCATCATAATCATCTCTGGAAAAGTCATAAAGCATCGTGCTAAAAACAAATTTGTGATTATCATTTAAGGTATAATTCAATCCGCCTCTGGTACTGAATATTTTGTTATTGATGTGCAAAATTGTAGCAGCACCTTGTTGCGCACCCGTTGGCGATAAAAAATGCTGACCATCAATGCCAATTGCTTTTTCGTTAAACCAATTGTAATTCCATTTAACTGTATCGTTCAAAACTTCTCCTCGTTGGCTAAAAACAGAGTTGACGGTGAATTCAAGTCCTTTTACAATAAAATCTTTTTTAGCATAATTAATGCTGATTACCTGTGCATCAGCTTCAGTAAACCGGCCTTTGTAGGGTTTAGACATCGCTTGCCCGTGCTGAATTTCGTTATAATCGTCAGAAGCATTAATACCAATTAAGAAAGTATCTGCCCATTTTACATCTGTAAATCCGGCTTCAAAACGTCCGCCATAAGAACGGTACGCATCATTAAAACGTTTGGCTTTTATTTGCGTCATTACTCCGTTAGGAGCAATATTATAGGCGAATTTACCCCAAATTTCATAATCGTTATCCGAGTAATTATAGAAACCGGAACCTTTTAAGGTAAAACCAGATTTATCGCGGTAAGTGGTATTAAAGTTGGATTGAGTGGTATTAAACGAACCGTAAGATATCGAAGCATTCAGGGTATTTTTAGCCCCTTTTTTCAAAATTACATTTATGGCTCCTCCTAAAGCATCATCTGCCAAATGTGCCGGAATTACTCCTTTGTACACTTCGATTCGCTCAATTAATGCAGGCGGAATACTGTTTAAACTGAATGAAGAACCGTAAGTCGAAATAGGAATTCCGTCTATAAATATTCGAATGGCGTTACCCGACATTCCGTTCAAATTATAATTGATGCTCGATCCCAAACCTCCGTTTTGTCTGATGCGAACCCCAGCCGATTGCCCTAAAAGATCATTGGTCTGAATATTACGTTTTGCAGCTTCCTGAGTGTCGATAACATTTACAGAGAAACCTTTCTCCATAATTTCTTTCTTTACCGTAGTTTTCTGAATCACAACTTCTTTCAAAGCTTTAGGATCATTTTTTTCTAAAGCAATGCTAATATGATGAGAAGGCTGATGTACGTGAATGGTATGCGTTTTAGTTTTGCCCTCAGGCGAAGAAATTTCTAAAGTATAATTTCCGTAAGCAACTGCTTTGATTTCGAAGTTTCCGTTATGATCTGCAACAGCAAAATTCTGTGTTCCTAAAACTAATACTGTAGCACCCAAAGCCGGTTCGTTGTGAGAAAAGTGAACCTTTCCGTTAATATTTCCCTTTTGAGACCAAACTGAAAAATGAACAAACAAAAACACAACTGCTAAAAATTTCATAATTTATTTACTTACCAATAGGAGCGCAAACTTATGTTATTGTTTATATTTAATCTAAATAAACGAATTAGAAGATCATTAGAATTACATTAGAAATTCTAATGTTGGAGAAAATGTTGCAAATTATAAGGATTTTGAATAAGTTCCAGTTTGAGTTTACAAACAATGTCATGGCCCACGGATGACACGGAATTGCTTCGCAAAAACGCGGATTTACACAGATTTTTTGTCATCCTGACGAAGGAAGGATCACACAAGAAGCTCGACAATCTTTATCATGGCACACTAATGACACGGATTTGCTTCGCAAAAACGCGGATTTACACAGATTGCGTTAAACAATCAACACGCAACATAACCCCAAAGTATTTGTCATCCTGAGGCACGAAGGATCACACAAGAAACTCGACAAAGTAACTCGACAAAGCTTGCGGCATCACTTTACGGAATTACTTTACGGAGTTCCTAGTGTGATCCTTCGTTCCTCAGGAAGACAAGCTTGCGGTTACTTTACGTTAAGCAAATGACAAAGAATAAAAATCCGTTTTAATCCGCGTTTTTGCGAAGCAAATCCGTGTTATCCGTGTGCCATGGCAAAGAAACTCGACAAAGATTGTGGCATCACTTTACGGAATTACTAGTGTGATCCTTCGTTCCTCAGGAAGACAAGATTGTGGTTACTTTATGGAAAAAACAATCAACACGCAACATTACCCCAAAGTATTTGTCATCCTGACGCAGGAAGGATCACACAAGAAACTCGACAAAGAAACTCGACAAAGATTGTGGCATCACTTTGCGGAATTACTAGTGTGATCCTTCGTTCGTCAGGAAGACAAGCTTGCGGTTACTTTGTGTTAAGCAAATGACAAAGAATAAAAATCCGTTTTAATCCGCGTTTTTGCGAAGCAAATCTGTGTCATCCGTGTGCCATGACAAAGAAGCTTGACAAAGATTGCGGCATCACTTTACGGAATTACTAGTGTGATCCTTCATTCCTCAGGAAGACAATCTTGCGGTTACTTTGCGTTAAGCAAACGACAAAAGAATAAAAATCCGTTTTAATCCGCGTTTTTGCGAAGCAAATCCGTGTCATCCGTGTGCCATGGCAAAGAAACTCGATAAAGATTCCGGAGTTACTAATGTGATCCTTTCTTTCAGGATGATAAACTTTGTAGTTCACATTATAATGTGGTCAGGCTTTGATATATTCTTCTTTATATTTGTCTCTCTTAAATTTTAATTATGCTTAATTTCAAATTGCACCATCTCGAATTTGACGCTCCTGAAATATTGCAGGATAGCATTAAGTGTTTTTGGTACGACAGACGAGATTCCTGTGAAGAATTCTCAGATTTTGAAGTTATGCCGGATGGTTATGCTGAAATTATTTTTTATTTTGGAAGTACCTGCAGTGTTTCTTATAATGGAGTTTTACAGCCCTTGCCATCGCCGTTTATAATGGGATTACTCAATCAGCCTGTTATTTTAAATTCGAATAACCGTTTAGAAATCATTGCTATAAGATGTTTTCCGTGGACTGTTTTTGATTTACTCGGATTGCCATCAGGAAAGGGTAAAGACGGAGTACATATTTTCGAACATCCTATTGCTCAGCTTCAATCACGTTTGAATGAATTAATTCAAAACCATAAAATAGAAGAGGCGATTGCTCATGTACAAGAGTTTTTTGTGAATGTACACTCACAAATTCCTACTGACAGTTTATTGTTTAAAGCTGGACTGGCAATGCGAAACGCCAAAGGAATTATTCCGGTAAGTGAAGTAGCGTCGGCGGCTCACGCAACAGTTCGTACATTAGAAAGAAACTTCAAGCAATCGTCCGGTCATAGCGTAAAAGACGTGTCAGGTTTGATGCGTTTTGAGCAGGTACGTAATCATTTATGGCATTTTCCCAATGCTAATATTGCCGGTTTGGCTCAGGAATTAGGGTATACAGATCAATCTCATCTTAGCAGAGAATTTAAGCGCTACAGCGGTACCACGCCGGGTGCATTTGCACGAAAAGCAAAACAGACCATCAGCAACGATTTTGTCGCGTTTGTACAATCCTAAGGAATGCCCTTTTTAGAATTTTGTCTTTCAATTATTACATATGAAAACAAAATCAAAAAAACACATATTTTGGATTATCATCGGGATTGTACTCCTTAATTCTATTGGCATGTCGGTTGTATTGCCGTTGTTACCGTTTATTGTTGGTAAATATCTTCCATCAGAACAAATTGTTGTAGGTATGAGCGCGCTTATGTCGGTCTTTGCAGCCTGTACATTTTTTGCAGCACCCATTTTTGGATCGTTAAGTGATCGATACGGACGAAAATATATTCTTATTTTCAGTTTATTAGGATCAGTAATAGGCTATGTTTTATTCGGAATTGGTGGCGCATTATGGATTCTTTTCCTCGGACGTATTATCGACGGTCTTACAGCTGGTAATATCAGTATTTTATTTGCTTACATATCTGATTCGACTGAACCAAAAGAAAGAGCCAAGTGGTTTGGTTATATAGGTTCTGCGATGGGAATAGGCAAATTAGGAGGTCCCGCATTGGGCGGATTGTTAGGCGGAATTTCTCTTTCGCTGCCGTTTTTTGTTACTGCGGGATTAATTTTTATTTCGGGTTTGGCGACTTATTTTTTATTGCCTGAATCTTTGGTTCCTGAAAAAAGAACGAAACATTTAACGTTGAATAGTTTTAATGTGTTTTCGCATTTTAAAGATATTTTTAAGCTAAAAAACGTTAAGATGTTACTCATTTTAGGCATATTTTTTTATATAAGTCTCGGGATTTTTCAGTTTAACTTTACCATTTTTCTAAAAGATATTTACAAATGGGGCCCCGTATTTATTGGCACAATGCTAACATTGGTTGGTATTTGCGAGATTATTTCGCGAGCCGTTTTATTGCCCTGGTTATTGAAACGTTTTAACGAAAAGAGTATCGGAATTGCGGGCTTAATTGTTTTTGGAATTGGTCTGGCATTAATTATGAGCAGCGTATTTCTATCCTCCATAATAATTATTTCGTGTGCTGTCATCTTTATAATTACTGGAGAAGGCTTATTCGATCCCACTTATAATGCAAGATTATCACAATCAGTAGACGAAAGTAATCAGGGAAAATTACAGGGTGTAAACCAAAGCTTGCAATCGGCAAATAATATGATTATGCCATTGGCAGCCGCTGCTATTTATTTTTATAGTCCTTGTATATTGTATGCAACCGCTACATTTATTGTATTGGTGGCCATTATTATATACGCGAAATACATTCCGAAAACAAGAAAAAGCTGAAACTCTAAAGCATCATTTTAAAATAATAAATTTTTAAAGAAAACTAGAGTCTGGGTTTGAATTTCTTTATTTTAAAGTTTTTCGATTTTACTAATTTTCCGTCATCCGTAATCATTACGCAACTATAATCTGGATATTTTTTGAGTAAAAGCAAACCTTCTTTTTGTCCTAAAACCATTAAAGAAGTACTTAATCCGTTTGCTGTTTCTGCATTTGGACCAAAAACCGATACGCTGCACAATCCGGTTGCGGGATAACCTGTTGCCGGATTTATAATATGTGAGTAACGTTTTCCGTTAAAAACAACAAACTTTTCATAGCTTCCTGAGGTGGTTACAGCGCCATTGTTTAAAGGAACAACCGCAAATAACGCATCGGGATGAAAAGGGTTCGTCATACCAATATTCCAATCCTTGCCATTGGGTTGTTTTCCCCAGGCAGTCATGTCGCCGGATCCGTTTACGATTCCGGCTTTAATGCCTTTTGCGAGCATCATATTTCGGCATTTATCTGTTGCATATCCTTCGCCTAAAGCTCCGAAACCAATTTTCATTCCCTTTAATTTTAGAAAAATAGTAGATTGAACCGAATCCAGAATAATGTTTTTATAGCCTACTTTTTCTACCGATTTTTTTATGGCTTCCGCCGAAGGCATTTCGGTCATCGATCCATCAAATTTCCAGATTCTGTCCATGGCGGCAAAACTCACATCAAAACCGCCTTTTGTAGCTTCAGAAAATTCAATAGCTCTTTGTGTCAGTTCAAAAACTTCACGATCGACTTTTATAGGTTGAATCCCCGCATTTTGATTGACTTGTGAAACTTGTGAATCCGGTTTCCAATCTGAGATTAGATTTTCGATTCGGGTAATTTCTGCAATAACCTCGTCGATATTTTGTTCTGCCAAAAGAGAATCTTTTGCTACGATCGTAATATCAAAACGCCCGCCCATTAATAGAGTCGTTCTTTTTCGTAATACTTGTGCGTTGACTGATAAACCGCAGATTATTACAGAGAAAAACAGGAATTTGTATAGAATTGATTTGCGCATGGTGACTTTTTTAGAAGAGTTTTGGACACGAATTTCACGAATTTACACGAATATAAATGTTTAATTTTAGTGCGCTTAATTATTTCACTAATGAAAACCTAAATTTAAAATGTACCGCCAGGTAGAAAATATTGGTAGAAAACTATGTTCGAAAAATGCGTTAGCGTGCCGTAGGTACGTAATAGCAATGCATTTGTTGCGTAACTACGGCACGCCGGCTGTTTTTAATTTATGATTTCTACCAATATTTAGTCCCACTGGGACTTACATAGTTTACAATCAAAATTAATTAGTGAAAATTAGTGCAATTAGTGTTTAATAACAATCCGTCAATAACTGACCATTCTCTCTATAATCTGATATACTTTTTACATTTCTTTCAAGACATAACTTATCCAGAATAGCTTCGACATCTTTTTGCATGGCCAGTGATCCGCAAATCATGATAACGCCATTTTCTTTTAGTAAATTAATAAAAAAATCAGCATCGCGTTTGATGAGATCCATTACATAAAAATGTTCTGCTTCGCGGGATAAAGCCAAATGAAAACTTTGCAGTTTCTGTTTTTCCATCATTTCTGATGTAAACTTTTTATATCCTGAAACAGTTTCGGTTTCCATACGGAATCCGGCATACAAATGCGTTTCTGTTTTGGTTTTATTCTGCTCGATCATCCCAAGGAAAGGCGCAATACCAGTTCCGTTGGAAATAAAAGCTACTTTAGAAACCTTATTTGGAAAATGAAAAGCTTTATTATTGATGATTTTGGCCTTGATTGTATTTCCGGGAATAAGATTATTTAGAAACTCAGAACCCAATCCGTTTGGATGTAGTTTTACGACCAATTGTATGTTACCTGAATGATTACCAATAGAGTAGAGGCGTTCTCGCGTATCGTTTACCGGATAAATAGCCAGTAAATCTCCTGAACTAAATTTGGCTCTCATATTGGCTCTTAAAGTCAGTATAAAAGTCTGTTCGTGCTCAGAAACCAGTGTTTTATCTAAAACCATTAGTTTCTGCAAACCTTTCGGGACATGATTGTATAAAGAAGGCGTTGTCGATAACGGAATTCCGGTTTTGGCACTCCATAATTTTATCCATTCTACAAATTCTGTTGCCGATTTATCGTTTACGGTTTGTACATCAAGGAAACGCTCCGCCCAATCTTGATTTTCTAATTGTTTATCAATTTCAAAAGCAAATTCACAAAAATCCGGATAAGCTTTCGAACCAAAACCAACTACCGAATAATTGATTTTTTGCTGTTGCGGATATTTCTTTAAAAGAGATAAAAATTTGCTTCCGTTAAAAGGGGCATCTCCCAAGCCGTGAGTAGAGGAGAAGACAATAATATGTTCCGCTTTCGGAAAAGTGGTGTAGCTGTTCAATTCGGTAATAAAAGCCTTTTCTCCGTGACCAATCAATTGTTTTAGAATGGCATTGGCAAATCGAAGCGAACTTCCGTTTTCAGAACCGGCCAAAAGTATGAACTTACTTTCATTGGCTTTGAATTTATTTTTAATGCGGCTTGATCTTCTTTTTAAGGTAATAGCAAAACCAGAATAAATGAAAAACAGAATATTAATACTCGCAATCGCCAATATAAATGCCCAGATTCCGTTGGTTTTTCCGGTATGAAGATTCAGGCTTAGATCAGCTAGCTGAACGGTGATTGCAGAACGTTTTTCCGTCACAATGGCACCTGTAACCTGATTCACTTCGATTTCACGATCTTTTAACTGAATAATATAATATTCTTCGGGATCATCTGTAAAAGGAAATTCGATTTTGTTGACATCCGCCAAAAGAGTAGTCGAAAATACAGAAACAATTTTTCCTTTTGGAGCTTGTACAATCTCTGATTTTTCTTTTTTCTTTTTTTCTTTCCCCATAAAAAAGTTGAATCTCTCCAACGATAAATAGGTTCCGGTAAGCGCAATAATCAAAATTGGAATCAATGCCAATCGTCCTAAAACAACATGATAATATTGGGCAAAATAATCTTTTACCACTTTTGAAAAGAAATTACGGATGCCTCTTTGTCTGTTTAAAACAAGAGCAAAACCGGAAATCGCGATTAAGAATAATAAAAATGAAATTACACCAACAAAAAATCTTCCCGTTTCATGAAGAAACAAAGAACGATGAAAACCGGTAACCCATTGAATAAATTCGCTCTTTTTTATTGGTTTACCTAAAGCTTTACCCGTTTTAGGATCAATATAAGAATTGATATCATTGCCATCCTGATCAATGGCCTGTAGCGTTACAAACTGATTATGATCTACGCTTAACTCTGTAATTTCACCATACTGTTTTTTTAATAGGGGTAAAGTTTCTGCCAGCGTTATTTGGTCGAAATTTTCTACCTTATACGGAAGTGTTTTTTCCTGCATCGCATCAACTGCCAGAATAATTCCTGTAGTTGAAGCTAAAATTAAAAATAAAGAAGAAAACAAAGCCAGAGCCAAGTGTGCGTAACGCCAAAAAGAAAGAGTCATTGAGTGGTATTCGAATGTATATTAATTCTCATTTTTGTCATTTCGACGAAGGAGAAATCCTCGCAAGTAGCTCGACAATTTAGGGAAAAACTTTGCATTAGTTTTTTACGCAGATTTCTCCTTGGCCGAAATGACAATCATTGTGGTTATTGCAACTTTGTCAAAATTCAAAACTTTGAAAAAGTTTACTCAGAGCGAAAATATTAAATCTTGTTTAATCGTACGTATCTGATATAACCTTTACCTTCTGTTTTATCAGCCAAACCTTCAGTCGTAAGCGGAATTTCAACATCATTTACATGATACTTCTGATCCTCAACAGCCGATTCAAAACGTAGTTTATATCCTTTATTAATTTTCGAATCATCGATTTCTATGGTTGTAATGCTGCGATCTCCGCCAGTAACAGATGCTCCGGTTTTGGCACTAATATCAGCAGGTTTTGCGGTCTGGAATTTGTTCCATTCTTTTAGTGATTTGTACCATTTTTTATCATCACCCATTACATAAAGTGTTTTCTCATATTCTCCCTTAGAATTAATAAGAGAAACTACGATATAAGCACCTTCTCCCATATAATTAGACATTTGCAGCATGCATTTGTACTTGCTTGCCTGAGCATTTGCCTGAAAAGAGATTAAAAAAAGTAAAGTAATTGTAAGAGCTATTTTAAATATTGATTTCATGTGGAATTTTAGATTTTAGACTTCGGATTTTAGATTGAATTGGAATTTGGAATTTTAAAAAATTAGAATTTAAGATTTTAAGAATTCAACCGAAACATTGTTTTTCGTTAGCGATTCATTTTCTTTGGCCAGCGCATAAGCGCTTTCGTCAAATTCGGTATTGATGTCTTTTTTGGCACCAAGAGATACAAGATATTTTAGGATTGAATCGTCTTTGGCTACCATTGCAGCTTTGTGTAAAGCCGTAAGACCGTCTTTGTTTTTAGCATTAACATCAATATTCAAAGAAGCTAATTTTTTTAGCAAAGCCAAATCATTTTTAGCAATAGCGAAGTGATATAAAGTACTTCCGTCTTTTTGAGCAGCTGCAAGGTTTAATCCTTTATCCTGAAGCAATTTTATTTTAGCTTCAAAAGGATCTTTTGCAGCATTAGCCTCGCGTCCTGCCGGTCTGTACGATTGTACTAAATAAACGCCAAGATTATTTCCGTCTTTATCTTTTACATTCACATCTGCACCTTTGTTTAAAAGCAGCGCAACCGCTTCAGGCGTTCCTGATCTTACCGCCATTGTCAAAGCCGATTCGCCTTTCAGGTTTTGTAAATTGATGTTTTTTGCTTTTGGTAATAATTGTTCTAAAACAGCAGTTTCTCTTGCTCCGGCAGCAATCATAACAGGAGTGTTTCCGTCTTTGTTTACTTGGTTGGCATCGACACCTTTGCTTAAAAAGTAATTGATAATTTCAGTCTGATTTTGTTTGCCTGCCAAAAAGTGCAGTACATTTTCTCCTGATTTAGTGGTAAAAGTTGGTTTTAGTTTTACTTCTTCTACTAAATATTTATAAGCTTCAAGAGGCGTTGTTTCTCTGCGTGTTCCCTGAGTAGCAACCAGAAGGGCATTATCTGTAGGTTTAACTTCTTTTGCTACAAGTTTTTTCAAAAGAACTACATTTCCAGTTCTTGCAGCATAGTCAAAAGCAGTTTTTCCGTTATTATCAACATCTTTAAATGATAATCCTTTAGTTGTAAGGTAGTCACTAAGCGTAAGGTCTTTATCAAACGGAATGGCCATAAGTAACAAATTGGCACCGTCGTTATATTTTTGCTTTGGATTTATTCCGGCTTTAAAAAAAGCATCACAAACTCCTGAATTCAAAAGGCCATTTCCTGCCGCAAAAACAAGTGGGGTAGTACCATGACTGTCTTCAAAATTAATATCAGATTCTTTTGAGATTAGGTATTCTACCAATTCTGTATTTCCTCTGTAAGCCGCCCAGTGCAAATAAATACGATTGTCGTGGGTAGGTTTGTTTACAGGATTTCCGGGTTGGTCTAATAAGAATTTTATACTTGCCAGAGGCGCATCATTATTGATAGCGATCACAACAACATCAAAAGCATTTGCATTGGATTCAGAAGGGTTGTTTCCTTTTGCTATTTCGGCTTTAACGGTGGTAACATCTGGTGTAGCTTTCCAAAAAGAAGCTTCTAACATCGTGTTTTTTTGTTGGGCACTAACAAATAAAGTTGCGGCTAATGCGAAAGAGATAAAAATATTCTTTTTCATATTGGGTATTTATTGTTTTGAAATTCGTTTGAGGTTGTTTTTTGTTTACCCTAATATCTTTTTTATATAAAAACTATTTAGAATAATTAAAAATAACGCAAATGTAAAAAATAATATTAGTAAATCAATTTTATTTAGGAATGAAATGCCCAATTCTAATGCAATTTTAATGTTGCAATCTCTTTAGACTTGATTTGTTTTTAATTTTTTTAAAACAGTTATTACTTTTTTAAATAGCGCTTTTAAAAAAAATACATAAAAAAAATTGTTCCATTTTATAAAATGAAACGCCTTTCCTTCTTTTTTTTCAAAATAAACGTCAATTCATAGTAAATTTACTTTTGATTAATGTGTTGATTATTAGGTGTGTTTAAAAAAGTAAATAAATTTTGTTTTACTTTTTTATAGCTTTTCAAATTGTCTATCTGCCTCAGATTTTATTTTACCTCTCTTATCTTCCTTTGAAAAGAATCCGGAAATGCATTTGTTAAATTTTAAAACGATCTCTTATCAATAGGGCATTTACATTTAGTCTTATAAGAGCTTTAGTTATTGATTGTAAAGAATACTTTGTTAGCTGGTTTATTATATAATGTGGTTCCTTTTTCTTCAAAATTTAAAATTGAATAATATGAATAAAAATATACTTATTATACTGGTATCGCTTTTGTTTAATTTTGGATATGCACAAACTAACACGTGGACTGGTGCAATAAATACGGCATGGGAAAATGATTTAAACTGGAGTCTTGGAGTTGCTCCGCAAGCATTAGAAGATGTTGTTATACCTCCTGTAGTCAATCAGCCCGTAATTTCGACAGCTGGTGTAACTTGTACGGCACTTACTTTAGGAGCGGGAAGTAGTTTAACAATTAGTGCTTCAGGAACTTTAGCAGTTATTGGTGAAATTACAATTACTGCTCCAACCTTTGATAACGGTAATACTACGCTTGCCGTAGGATCAGGAACATTGGCTGCAGGAGGAATTACTATGGAAGCCGGTGTAAATGATACCCGAAAATGTCATTTGACTATTGATACAGGAACTGCAAATGTTGTAGGGAATGTTATCATGACAGGATCAGTTCTCCAGAATAATATAGCTTTTACCAGCATAGGTTCTTTAAATATTGGAGGTACTATGACTGGTGGATCTTTAACTCCTGGTATTGGAGAGGTAAATTATAATGGTCCGGCAGCACAGGTAGTGGGTAATTATGTCTATGATAATCTTACTTTATCCGGTGCCGGAATTAAGACTTTTGATAGTGCCATCGCGGTAAATAATACTTTATCTATTGAAGCCGGAGTAGTTGCAGACTTAGGAACATTTATTCATTCAACATTTTTGCTATCTCTTAATGGATCAAATTCTACAGGAACCTGGGGAGGAGTGGGGTCCGCAGCTATAAACATAAGCCCAACTTTTTTTGCTGCTAATAGCGGAATTGTAAATGTTGGACCCCCAACAGTTCAGGCAACTAATGTTGTTTTTACAAATACTACCTCAACAAGTACTAATGTTAGCTGGACAAATGGCAATGGAGCTTCCAGAATAGTATTTGTTCGTGCCGGGTCAAGCGGAAATCCTGTACCACTTAATTATTTTGCATATACGGCTAATTCGTTTTTTGGTTCTGGAACAGAAATTGGATCAAGTGGCTGGTTTTGTGTTTATAAAGGCATTGGTACAACGGTAGATCTTACAGGTTTATCTCCCTCAACAACTTATCAGGTTATGACACTGGAATATAATGGTTCATTGGGGCATGAATTGCATCTTACAGCGACTAGTACAGGAAATCCTGCAGAGATAAGTACTATTACACTAGGGGCTAATACAATAGGTCCAGGTGGTGTTTTGATGGGACTTAATATGTGGTTAGATGCAAGTAATGGCGTTACGTCATCGGGAAATAATTTAACAGGATGGTCTGATATTACTGCTATCAATACCTTTACAGTAAGCGCTACGCCACCAACGGTTACTACAAATGCTATTAATTTTCACCCTACGGTAAACTTTAATAATAGTGATGCTGTAGCGACTTATCCCGCAACACAAAACTTGACTGGTAGTTCGAATATTACTTATGTAGATGCGTATGCTGTTTTTAAAGTCAATAATTCAAATGGTGGTACCGTAATTGGAAGTACTGTAGCAGGAAATAGCTATGGAAGAGCTGTCTTTTCACAAAGTGGCGGACGAATGTATACAGGAAATGGAAATGCTAGTACTTTTTCATTTTTTCCATATACAGATGTGGCAAATTTTCATTTATTTTCAATGGAAAAAAACAGTAATCTAACTATCATTGGAAGACTGGATGGTAATAATCAAGTAATGAACGATCAGGGCAATTTTTCTTCAATTAATTTTATTCCCACCGTGGGTACTACGAACAATAACGGAGTAGGTAGTGGATGGAGACATCTTACAGGAAATATTGCAGAGGTAATCATATACAACCAAAGCGCAGCAACGCAAAAAATTAATATTGAATCTTATCTGGCTTTAAAATACGGAATTCATAAAGCAGATAATTACGTTAATAGTGCTAATACTGTAATTTGGGACGCTACCGCAAATGTAGCTTATCATAATGACGTTTTTGGATTTGGTCAGGATGATCTTTCGGGTTTAAATCAATCTATTTCAAACAGTATGAATACTGGAAGTGGAGATGGTACTGGGCAAAGTGCAAAAGGAAATATTATTATTAGTAATCCTTCTTCATTAGTTAATAATTCATTTTTAATGATTGGGCACAATGTAGCTGCCCTTACAGAAACTATTGTACCTGTTGGAAGTGATTTTGCAAAGAGGATACAAAGAATTTGGAAAGTTCAAACTACGTCTACTCCCGGAACTGTAACATTAAGTTATGATATTACAGGGCTAACTTATTCAGCTCAAAATACTAGTGATTATAAGCTCTTGGTTGATCCAACAGGAACAGGTAATTTTAATGGCGGATCTGTAGTACAATATACAGCAGTATCATTAGTTGCAAATAAAGTTTCTTTTAATACTGTTGATTTGCCAACAGGTGCAGTTTTTACTTTTCAAACATTATTAAATCCTACAGTTCAGGCAACAAATGTTGTTTTTACAGCTACCACTGGTACAACTACTACAGCCAGTTGGACAAATGGTAACGGTTCGTCGCGAGCAGTATTTATGTATGTAGGATCCAATGGGAGCCCGGTTCCTGTAAATAATACAACTTATACTGCAAGTACAACTTTTGGAACAGGAACCCAAATAGGAACTACAGGTTGGTACTGTATTTATAATGGTACAGGATCAACTGTAAATATAACAGGTGTGACTCCTGCGACAACGTATCAGGTTATGACTTTGGAATACAATGGTGCTGCAGGAAATGAGATGTATCAAACCGCTGTAAGTACAGGAAATCCTGCCTCAGTTACAACGCTTAACAATATCGCAACCTTAAGTAATTTAACCATTAGCGAAGGCACATTAGATCCCGTTTTTGATACAGGAACAACAAGTTATGTTGCAACAGTGCCAAATGCAGTAACAAGTTTAACAGTAACACCAACGACCACAGATACTAATGCAACAGTAACCGTAAACGGTTTAACAGTAACAGGTGGAAGCGCATCTGATCCTATTAGTCTAACGGTAGGACCAAATGTTATTACAACAATAGTTACAGCCCAAGATGGTACAACAATAGAAACTTATACCATAACCGTAACCCGTGCTCCGGCACCACCCATTATTACAAGTTTTAGTCCTGAAACGGGGCCTATTGAGACAACAGTAATTATTAACGGAGAAAATTTTGGAGCAACAATTGCAGAGAATACTGTTTATTTTGGCGCGGTAAAAGCTACAATTGCATCGGCTAGTGCAACAAGTTTAACAGTGACTGTTCCAGTGGGAGCAACCTATTTTCCTATAACAGTATTAAACAATACTACCGTTTTATCTGCCAATTCTCTGGTACCTTTTATACTAGATTTTGCACCAAACAAAGGAAATATAACTACTGATGATTTTATGCCACGGATCAATTTTGCAGAAATTGGTTCTGTAGAAGAACTGGTAGTTGGAGATTTTGACGGAGACGGAAAACCTGATCTGGCCTTGACACTTCCACATTTAGATCAATTGACATTTCTTCGTAACACAGCAGTTAGTGGCACCATTGATGCCACATCTTTTACAGCTGCCGGTATTTATACATTAGACGATTATCCTGTTGGAATATCAGTAGCAGATATAGATGGTGATGGCAAATTAGATATTGTAGCCGCAAACTATCATGTTTCTACAATTTCTATTTTAAGAAACACCTCATCAGGAGTTGGAAACATAAGTTTTGCTCCTCAAATATTATATAATTCGGGTCTGGATCCTTACAGATTGGCAATTGGGGATATCGATGGTGACGGAAAATTAGATATTGCTACAGCGAACAAAACAGGCAATTCGGTTTCTGTTTTTCGTAATTTGTCACCAGGAATCGGGGTAATCAGTTTTGATAATAGAATAGATTACGCTGTAGGGAATTCACCTTACGGAATAGTAATAGGAGATATAGACAGAGATAATAAAATTGATATTATAACAGCAAGTGCAAATACTACAAACCCGATATCGGTTTTGCGAAATATTTCAACCGACGGAGCTATTAATTTTGAATCTCAGGTAAATTTTTCTACATCTTTTTCAGCTTATGATGTCGCAATTGGTGATTTGAATAAAGATGGCAAAGACGATCTCGCCGTAGCCAATGCGAATGGTAATTTTGTATCTATTCTCACCAATACGTCTTCCGGAATTGGCAACATAAATTTCGCCTCTCAAGTTGATTTCCCTACAAATGGCATTATAAATAATGTAGCTTTTAGTGATCTTGATGGTGACGGAAATCTGGATTTAGCAGTATGTGTTAACGCGAATGACTTATCTGTATTTCGTAATACTTCTACAGCAGGCGGAGCAATAAGTTTTGCAAACCGGGTTGATTTTGTAAACCAACTTAACGCAAATTCTGTAGTAGTGGGAGATTTTGACGGAGACGGTTTAAACGATATGGCCACTGCCAATTATGAAAGTAATAATAACATATCTGTTTTCCGTAACAACCCCTTATTTGCACCAACTGTTCAGGCGACCAATGTTACATTTACCAATACGACAGGAACCACAACAACAATTAGCTGGACAAACGGAAACGGATCATCCAGAGCTGTCTTCATGTATGCAGGCGCAAGCGGAAGCACACCATTGCCATTAAATTTCACTACCTATACTGCAAATGCAGCCTTTGCGACCGGAGCTCAGGTGGGCACATCGGGATGGTATTGCGTTTACAACGGAACCGATGCAACAGCAATCGTTACAGCTTTGACTCCCGTAACTGAATATCAGGTAATGGTAGTAGAATACAACGGTTCTATCCCCGGAAACGAAATGTATCAAACAGCAACAAGTACCGGAAATCCTGCAGCAGTTACAGCTCCCAATAATATTGCAACCTTAAGTAATTTATCGATTAGCGAAGGCACATTAGATCCTGTTTTTGATACAGCAACAACAAGTTATATTGCAACAGTGCCAAATGCAGTAACAAGTTTAACAGTTACGCCAACGACCACAGATACTAATGCAACAGTAACCGTAAACGGTTTAACAGTAGCAGGCGGAAGCGCATCTGATCCTATTAGCCTAACGGTAGGACCAAATGTTATCACAACAATAGTTACAGCCCAAGATGGTACAACAATAGAAACTTATACCATAACAGTAACCAGAACCGAACCCACAATTGTAACCACCGGAACTTTATCGGCATTAACAACAATTTACGGAACACCATCAGTATCAGGAACTTTTAATGTTTCAGGAAGCGATATGGCCGAAGGAATTTTAATCACAGCACCAACAGGGTTCGAAGTAAGTTCAGATGATCTTACATTTACAAATTCAATTACTGTTGGTGCAGCCGGTATAATTGCATCTACACCAGTTTATATCAGATTAAAAGGAACAGTTCCCGCCGGCACATATTCCGGAAATATTGTGCTAACAAGTACTAATGCAGCTACAGTAAATGTAGCAACGGTTTCCAGCACAGTAACCCCAGCAGCATTAACAATAACAGCCGATAATAAAACCAAAATGTATGGAGATGATAATCCAACTCTAACGCTTAGCTATTCAGGTTTTGTAAACGGAGATACTGTCGGGAGCTTAACTTTAGCACCAATTACAAGTACAGCCGCCGTAACCGGAAGCCCTGTCGGCGACTACACTATTAGCGTAAGCGGAGCTGCAAATCCTAACTACACAATAACTTATGTTGATGGAACTTTGACAATCACAAAAGCACTTTTAACGATCACAGCCGATGATCAAACAAAAGTTTACGGCGAAGCAAATCCAACACTCACAGCCACTTATTCAGGATTTGTCAACGGAGATACAGCAGCAAATTTAACGACAGCTCCAACAATTACCACCACAGCATTAGACGCAAGCCCAGTAGGAACCTATACCATTACAGCCACCGGAGCAGTCTCTGACAATTATGATTTCACTTACGTGAATGGAACTTTGACAATTACCAAAGCACTTTTAACCATCACAGCTGATGACCAAACCAAAGTTTACGGTTCAGTAAATCCAGCACTTACAGCCAGTTATTCCGGATTTGTCAACGGAGATACAGCAGCAAGTCTAATTACACCACCAACAATTTCCACAACAGCTTTAGATGCAAGTCCAGTCGGAACCTACACCATTACAGCCAGCGGAGCAGTATCCGATAATTATGATTTCACTTATGTGAATGGAAACCTGATAATCACCAAATCACTTTTAACCATCACAGCAGATGATAAAACCAAAGTTTACGGCGAAGCAAATCCGACACTCACAGCCAGTTATTCCGGTTTTGTAAACGGAGATACAGCAACAAATTTAACTACATCTCCAACAATCACCACAACAGCATTAGACGCAAGCCCAGTTGGGACGTATACAATAACAGCAAGCGGAGCAGTCTCTGATAATTATGATTTCACTTACGTGAATGGAACTTTGACTATCACCAAAGCAGTATTAACCATCACAGCAGATGATAAAACCAAAATTTACGGATCAGCAAATCCAACACTTACAGCCAGTTATTCCGGTTTTGTAAACGGAGATACAGCATCAAGTCTAGCAACGCCACCAACAATTTCCACAACAGCTTTAGACGCAAGTCCAGTTGGAACCTATACAATAACAGCCAGCGGAGCAGTCTCTGATAATTATGATTTCACTTACGTGAATGGAAATCTGACAATCACTAAAGCACTTTTAACCATCACAGCCGATGATCAAACCAAAGTGTACGGAACAGCGAATCCAGCACTCACAGCCAGTTATTTAGGATTTGTAAACGGAGATACAGCATCAAGTCTAGCAACGCCACCAACAATTTCCACAACAGCTTTAGACGCAAGCCCGGTTGGAACCTATACCATTACAGCCAGCGGAGCAGTCTCTGACAATTATGATTTTACTTACGTGAACGGAAACCTTACAATCACCAAAGCACTTTTAACAATAACAGCCGATGATAAAACCAAAGTTTACGGCGAAGCAAATCCAACATTAACGGTAAATTATTCAGGATTTGTAAACGGAGATACAGCAGCAAATCTAATTACAGCTCCAACAATTTCCACCACGGCTTTAGATGCAAGCCCAGTCGGAACCTATTCAATAACAGCAAGCGGAGCAGTCTCCGATAATTATGATTTCACCTACGTGAATGGAAATCTGACAATCACTAAAGCACTTTTAACCATAACAGCAGATGATAAAACCAAAGTTTACGGAGCAACGAATCCGACACTAACAGCCAGTTATTTAGGATTTGTCAACGGAGATACAGCAACAAATCTAACCACAGCTCCAACAATTTCCACAACGGCTTTAGATGCAAGCCCAGTTGGAACTTATGCAATAACAGCCAGCGGAGCAGTTTCCGATAATTATGATTTCACTTACGTGAATGGAAACCTGACAATCACCAAAGCACTTTTAACCATTACAGCCGATGATCAAACCAAAGTGTACGGCGAAGTAAATCCAACACTTACAGCCAGTTATTCAGGTTTTGTAAACGGAGATACCTCAGCAAGTTTAACCACAGCTCCAACAATCAGCACAACAGCATTAGATACAAGCCCAGTTGGAACTTATGCAATAACAGCCAGCGGAGCAGTTTCCGATAATTATGATTTCACTTACGTGAATGGAACTTTGACAATTACCAAAGCACTTTTAACCATCACAGCCGATGATCAAACCAAAGTGTACGGAACAGCGAATCCAACACTCACAGCTAGTTATTCAGGTTTTTTAAATGGCGATACGTCAGCAAGTTTAACCACTTTGCCAACAATTTCCACCACAGCTTTAGATGCAAGCCCGGTTGGAACTTATACCATTACAGCTAGCGGAGCAGTCTCTGATAATTATGATTTCACTTACGTGAATGGAAATCTGACAATCACCAAAGCACTTTTAACCATAACTGCTGATGACCAAACCAAAGTTTACGGAACAGCAAATCCAGCACTCACAGCCAGTTATTTAGGATTTGTCAACGGAGATACAGCAACAAATCTAACCACAGTTCCAACAATCACCACAACGGCTTTAGATGCAAGTCCAGTCGGAACCTATACCATTACAGCCAGCGGAGCAGTCTCTGATAATTATGATTTCACTTACGTGAACGGAAACCTGACAATCACTAAAGCACTTTTAACCATCACAGCCGATGATAAAACGAAAGTTTACGGAACAGCCAATCCAACATTAACGGCCAGTTATTCCGGTTTTGTCAACGGAGATACATCAGCCAGTTTAACCACAGCTCCAACAATCACTACGATCGGAGATGATGCAAGTCCAGTTGGAACCTATACCATTACAGCCAGCGGAGCAGTCTCTGATAATTATGATTTCACTTACGTGAATGGAAACCTAACAATTACAAAAGCACTTTTAACGATAACTGCTGATGATAAAACCAAAGTTTACGGAACAGTAAATCCGACATTAACAGCTAGTTATTCAGGATTTGTCAACGGAGACACAGCAACAAATCTAATTACGCAGCCAACAATCACCACAACGGCTTTAGATGCAAGTCCTGTTGGAACTTATACAATTACAGCTAGCGGAGCAGTCTCTGATAATTATGATTTCACTTATGTGAATGGAACTTTGACAATTACCAAAGCACTTTTAACTATCACAGCCGATGATAAAACCAAAGTTTACGGAACAGTAAACCCGACACTAACAGTCAGTTATTTAGGATTTTTAAATGGCGATACATCAGCGAGTTTGACAACTTTACCAACAATCACTACGATCGCAGATGATACAAGCCCGGTTGGAACTTATACCATTACAGCCAGCGGAGCAGTCTCTGATAATTATGATTTCACTTACGTGAATGGAAATCTGACAATTACCAAAGCGACATTAACAATAACTGCTGATGATAAAACCAAGGTTTATGGAGCAGCAAATCCAACTCTAACGGCCAGTTATTTAGGATTTGTAAACGGAGATACGTCATCAAGTCTAGCAACGCCACCAACAATTTCCACAACAGCTTTAGACGCAAGTCCAGTTGGAACCTATACAATAACAGCAAGCGGAGCAGTATCAGATAATTATGATTTCACTTACGTGAATGGAAACCTGACGATCACCAAAGCACTTTTAACGATCACAGCCGATGATCAAACCAAAGTTTACGGAACAGCAAATCCAACATTGACAGCCAGTTATTCCGGTTTTATAAACGGAGATACATCTGCAAGTTTAACCACTTTGCCGACAATTTCCACAACAGCTTTAGATGTAAGCCCTGTTGGAACCTACACAATAACAGCAAGCGGAGCAGTCTCTGATAATTATGATTTCACTTACTTGAATGGAACTTTGACAATTACCAAAGCACTTTTAACGATCACAGCCGATGATCAAACCAAAGTTTACGGCGAAGCGAATCCAACATTAACGGCAAGTTATTCCGGTTTTGCAAACGGAGACACGTCATCAAGTCTAATTACACAGCCAACAATTTCTACAACAGCATTAGATGCAAGTCCGGTTGGAACCTATACAATAACAGCTAGCGGCGCAGTATCCGATAATTATGATTTCACCTACGTGAATGGAACTTTGACAATCACCAAAGCACTTTTAACCATCACAGCCGATGATCAAACCAAAGTTTACGGAACAGCAAATCCAACATTGACAGCCAGTTATTCCGGTTTTGTAAACGGAGATACATCTGCAAGTTTAACCACTTTGCCGACAATTTCCACAACAGCTTTAGATGTAAGCCCTGTTGGAACCTATACAATAACAGCTAGCGGCGCAGTATCCGATAATTATGATTTCACCTACGTGAATGGAACTTTGACAATCACCAAAGCACTTTTAACCATCACAGCCGATGATAAAACCAAAGTTTACGGCGAAGTAAATCCAACACTTACAGCCAGTTATTTAGGATTTGTAAACGGAGATACATCTGCAAGTTTAACCACTCTGCCAACAATTTCCACAACAGCTTTAGATGTAAGCCCTGTTGGAACCTATACAATAACAGCTAGCGGCGCAGTATCCGATAATTATGATTTCACCTACGTGAATGGAACTTTGACAATCACCAAAGCACTTT